>NZ_JBHVSQ010000015.1:101391-102967 GCF_042885055.1 Isoptericola sp. NPDC058082
GCGCGACCCCGTCGGGGTCGCGCCGCGCCCCGTGCACGGCCCGTCGTCGAGCCGTGCCCCGCACGAGACACAGGAGTCTTCGAACGTGACACAGGTCAACGAGCCCGCCCTCGTCCGGAAGGTCACGATGCGGCTGCTGCCGCTGCTGGTGGCCCTCTACACGGTGGCCTACATCGACCGCTCCGCCGTCGGGTTCGCCCAGCTCAGCATGGGCGCGGACGTCGGCATCGGCGACGCGGCGTTCGGCCTCGGCGCCGGGCTGTTCTTCATCGCGTACTTCCTGTTCGAGGTGCCGAGCAACGTCCTCATGCAGAAGTACGGGCCGCGGATGTGGTTCGTGCGCATCCTCGTCACCTGGGGCATCATCACCGCCGCGATGGCCCTCACGCAGGGGCCGATCAGCTTCTACGTGCTGCGCTTCCTCCTCGGCGTCGCCGAGGCCGGGTTCTACCCCGGCGTGATCTTCTACCTCACCACGTGGTTCCCGCACCGGCACCGGACGAAGGCGACGGGCACGTTCGTGATCTCGGCGCCGCTCGCCTTCATCATCATGTCGCCGCTGGCCGGCTGGCTGCTCGGCGTGTCCGGGCTCGGCATGTCCGGCTGGCAGTGGCTGTTCCTCGTCGTGGGCGCGGCCGCCGTGCTCATGGCGATCCCGACCTGGAAGTTCCTGCCGGAGACGCCGCGCGTCGCGAAGTGGCTGACGAAGGACGAGGCCGACTGGATCGAGCACGAGCTCGAGAAGGACAAGGCGGAGCGCAAGCAGGAGGACGGGAAGAACCCGCTGCGCACGCTGATCGACAAGCGGGTGCTGGTCTTCGCCCTGCTGTTCTTCCCCTCGACCGTGGGCGTGTACGGCCTGTCGTTCTGGCTGCCCCAGGTGGTGAACCAGTTCTCCACCTCCACCCTGCAGACCGGCATCCTCACCGACGTCCCGTACCTGTTCGCGCTCGTGGGCGTGCTGGTGACGTCGCGCTGGGCGGCCCGGCACTTCCGGGACAACTGGGTGCCGCTCGCCTGCCTGTTCGTCGGGTCCGCGATCGGCATGGGCGCGAGCGCGGCCGTCGCGTCGCCGGTGCTGCAGCTCGCCGCCCTGTCCCTCGCGGCGTTCTGCGTGTACTCCATCGCGGGCGTCTTCTGGTCCCTGCCGAGCGGCGTGCTCGCCGGGGCCACGGCCGCCGTGGCGATCGCGGCCATCAACTCGTTCGGCAACCTCGGCGGCTTCATCGGCCCGTACGTGGTGGGCCTCTTCACCCAGGCGACCGGGACCACCGAGGCCGGCATGTACTTCCTCATGGTGGTGCTGCTGCTCGGCGCGGTCGGCACGTTCGTCGCGCGACGTGCCGTCGTGCGGATGCAGCGGGCGGACGGCGCCACCGAGCCGGGTGCGGCCGCGACGGACGCCGAGGGGCAGGACGCCGCGCGGGTCTGACGCGGGTCTGACACCAAGGGGCCGGGAGCCGGCGCCCCCGCAGGGCTACGCCCCCCTCTGGGGGTCTCCCCCCCCCCTCTTTCCCCCCTATCCTCTCCCCCCCTCCCCCCCCCTCGTCACCCCCATATTCGCGGTGCCGACCGG
>NZ_JBHVSQ010000016.1:0-17631 GCF_042885055.1 Isoptericola sp. NPDC058082
CGGCCGCGGCGGCTCAGCAGGTCGCGTTGCCCTCGAGGTCCTCGCAGACGAGGCGGGTGCGTGCCTCGGTCACGGTGGTGGGGTCGGTGGTGCTCGTGGTCGAGATGGTGCCCGGGATGTCGATCCAGTCGCTGGTGCCCTGCACGCGGAAGCGGCCCTGCCAGGTCGTGGTGAGGGTGACGGCGACCCCCGCGCGGTACACGTTGCCCTTGTCGTCGACGCCGGTGCCCGCGTCCTCGCCGGGCGTGCCGAGCTGGCTGTAGGTGTGCCCGACCCAGCTCTCGTCCGGGGTGGCGTCGCCCTCGTGCCACGGGCGACCGGGGGACGTGGTCGTGAGCGTGCTGCCCGTGGACGAGTACGGGTCGTCGAAGTCCCACGTGTACTCCGTGGGCTCCGCGCGCAGGACGACGGGCACACCGAGGAGGGTGACCGTGCGGTCCAGGGACGCGGCCGACGTGTACGCCGGGTAGTGGACGTTGACCACCATGGGCGGGTTGCCCTGCACCGTCGCCTCGGGGGCTGCGATCTTCATCGACTTGAACTCGCGGCGCGCCTGGGCCGCGATGTCGGCGGGCGTGACGCACTGATCGTCCGACAGCTGTTCGGCGTCGTCGTAGGTGCCGTCCTCCTGGACGCGCTGCACCCAGAGCGCGTCGAGGGTGTACTCGCCGTCCTCGCACGGCGTGGTGATCTCCACGACGTCCGTGCCCTCAGGGCACGCGCCCGGTGCAGTGACGATCCCGCTGAGGGAGTCCAGCTCTTCGCCCAGAGTCCCGCAGGTCACCGCATCGGTGCGGGCGTAGCGGTCCCGAGGTTGGCCGTCATCGGTGGGTTCACGACCGTCAGCGGTCTCTACCCAGCCCTGACCGTGGCCTTCGACGGTGTACTCGTTGTCGTTGTCGTTGGAGCGGCTGTCGTAGTCGGCGCCCGGCGCGACCAAGGCAAGCGCTGTTGCTAGGACGAACACCGTCGATGGCCTGAGCATCAGGACTCCGGAATATCGGGCACGCCGACGATGACCCAGTGGCCCTCGCTTCGAGTGGTCTCAACCCGCGCTGTACTCGTCTGGGCATTCTGTTCAAAGACGACGCTTCCCTTGGCATCGGTGATCGTTGACCGAGACTCCTTGATCTCAACATCGATCGGCCAGATCCCCGTAGTCGCATCTTGTTCGTACGTCTGCAAGATCCGAATTCGAGCCTCGCCGCCCTCGAACGTATCGCCGCGTTCTGCGATGAGTTTTGATTGTTCAAGACGGTTGGTGCAGTACTCGCAACTCTTGTGCGACATCGCTTCCCACTCGGCCGTGTCGCCCGTCTTCATGATGTAGTCGTCGAGCTCGAGGAAGTACACGGCCGCGGCTTCGGCGCCGGCGGGGCCGTCGTCGTCCATCTCCTGGGGCCGCTCGGGCGCGACGACCACGGCGGAGGAGCTGGGCGACGGTGATGCCGAGGGGCTCACGTCGGTCGCGGTGGGTTCGGCCGACGGCGTGGCAGGCGGGTCGTCGTCGCAACCGGCGACGAGGAGCACAGCGGCAGCGGCGATGGAGGTGGCGGCGAGAATGGCCCGGCTGCGGGTCATGACGGTGCTCCCTGTCGGCGGTGACGTCGCGGTCACTGTAGAGCAGATCGCCATTCAGTTGCCCGGGTGTCTGTGGACAATCTCATCGGTGCGTGCGCTGTGGGTGAAACCTTCGCCCCTGAGGTCCTGTGCGGTGCATGCGCGGAGCCTCGGACGGACGATCCGCAGGAGGGCTGTCACACGGAAGGGGCTGCGGGTGCGAACGCCAGTGGGCACCGGTGTCGGCGGCCTGTCCCTCGACGGGCTCGGGGCGCATCCCCGTGTCGTGAAGAACCGCGGCTGGGACGGTCGCCGACTCGCTCGGATCCGGGGCGGCGCCGCGACGCGCCGGGCCGTGTCCCCCTCAGCTCCGGACGCGGGCCGTGCCGGGGGAGCCGAAGGCGCATGACGTCGGCTGACGAGACACAGCCGGCCGCCGCGGCGCGACCGCCCGTCCTGCGGCCGCTGGCGGTGGTGCTCGGGATCTCCTGGAGCGTGCTTTTCTTCGGGATCATCGACCTGACCAGCTACTTCGACGGCCCGGAATGGGTCCCGATGAGCCTGCTCGCGACCGGCTGGGGCCTGCTGTTCACCGTGCTGGTGGCCGTCCCGCTCGTGGCCGCGGGGATCTGGCCGAGGCTGGGCGACGTCGCTGCGCTCCAGCTCGCGCTCGTGGGGCTGGCGATCGTCGTGGCGGCAGCGCTGAGCGGGACGCCCGGTCATCTGGTCGTCGCGCTCGGCGTCCTCGGGTCGGCGGCCCCGCTGGTCGTCCCGGGGCGCCGGCTTCCTCCTGTGCCCCGCCCTCGCGTGCGGGACTGGTGGCCGGGGGCGTGGGCCGCCGTCGGCGCCTGGGCCTGGACGGGCTACGCCGGGATGGCGGTGGCCGCCACCTGGCGAGGGCTTCCGGACGACATCACCCTGGGACTCCCGCACTGGCCGGTCCAAGCCGCGCTGCCCCTCGGGCTGGCGCTCGTCGCCGGCCTCGCGGCCGTCCATCCGGCGGGCTGGGTGCTCCCGACCACGTGCGTGGCGCTGTCGGCGGTGTGGCTCGGGGTGGCCTCCCTCCTCCGCCCCGACGTGCTCGGAAGCTTGGGTGCGGCGGGGGGCGTGGCGGCCGTCGTGTGGGGTGCCGGGCTGGTGGTCGCGACGTGGGTCACTGCGCCGCGTGCCGGTGCGCCCCGGACCTCCGTGGAGTAGTGCGCCGGCGGCGCCCGCCGTCGTCATCCCCGCACGATCGGAAATGACCGGTTCGCCGCTCGTTCCGTCCGGCGGCACCACGTCGAGACCTACCGTTCGAGTCGCGCCGGCGGGGTCGCCGGGTGCGGATGGTCGACGAGCGAGGAGGCTCTCATGAGGTTGGCGCGCAAGGCCGCGGGCGCGACGGCGGCGCTGGCCGCGGCAGCACTCACGCTCACGGGGTGCGGCGGCGGACCGGGGACGGCCGAGCCGGGCTCCGCGGAGAAGCTGCGAACGGACGAGGACATCACCCTCTCGATGGCCTGGTGGGGCGACAACGGTCGCGCGGACCTGTACGAGAAGGCGATCGACGTCTTCGAGGAGCGGCACCCGAACGTCACCGTGCAGACGCAGTTCCAGTCCTGGGACGACTACTGGGGCGCACGAGCCACGGAGGCGGCCGGCGGCGCGCTTCCCGACGTCGTCCAGATGGATCTCCAGTACGTGCGCCAGTACGCGTCGACGGGCCAGCTCCTGGACCTCGACGGCCAGGCGGGGATCAATCTCGACCTCGACGGGGTCGACCCGTCGCTGCTCGCCTCGGGTGAGATCGACGGCCGACAGTTCGGGATCCCGATCAGCACGAACACGCTGGCGCTGTTCTACAACGCGGACCTGCTCGACGAGCTCGGGATCGACCCGCCGGCCGAGGGGTACACCTGGGACGACCTGGACGCGTGGATCGCCGAGGCCTCGAGGGCGGGCGCCGGTGACGACCCGGTCCGGTACGGACTCAGCGACTACACGGGTCAGCTCTGGTTCCTTCTGCAGTGGTTGATCCAGCAGGGCGTCGAACCGTTCACCGACGACGGGCGGCTGAACTTCGACGAGGCACAGATGACCCGGTGGCTCGACCGAGGGCAACCGCTCCGCGACGCGGGAGCCCTCTTCCCGATCAAGAAGGCCAAGCAGATCGAGCCCCTGGACGGGTTCATGGCCGGTGAGCAGGTCGCGGCGATGACCTGGGACAACTTCCTCGGTTCGTACGAGGCGGAGACGGGCGCCGAGGTCCGGATGCTGCCGATGCCCTCGGGAGCGAACGGTCCGCAGCAGTTCTGGAAGCCGGGCATGATGCTCTCGGCCTCGAGCAGCACGACGGAGCCCGACGCCGCTGCGGCGCTCATCGACTTCCTCGTCAACGACCCGGAGGTGGGGAAGATCTTCGGCACGTCGAAGGGTGTCCCCGCGACCCAGGCGCAGATCGACGCGATCGAGGTCGAGCCCGGATCGGTGGACGAACGGGTCGTCCGGTTCGAGAAGGACGTCGCCGACGTCGTGACGGAGCCGGCCCCGGTGCCGGTCCAAGGGATCGGGGAGCTCAACGCGGAGCTCGTCCGGCTCAGCGACGAGCTCCAGTACGGCAGTCTCACGGTCGACGAGCTCGTCGCCCAGTGGTTCTCGTTCGCCGAGAGCACGGTGGGGCAGTCATGACGACGCCGACCGACGCCGTCGCGCAGGACCTCGCGCGGTTCGACCGCCTCTTCGACGGGCTGCTGGCGTGGCTGCCGACGCTGTGGGACGCGGAGCGCGGCGGGTTCTACTACGCCGCGAGCTCGCGGACCCGCCCGGAGTTCGAGGCGGACCTGGAATCGACGGCGTTCGCGGTGAACGTCGTGGACCGGGCGGGCCTGCTCGACGCCCTGCCGCCCACGGTGCGCGCCGCCCTGGTGCGGTACTTCCAGGACCGGCAGGACGCGGAGACGGGCTACTTCCTGGACCGGCAGAACGAGATGCGGGAGATCGAGCGGCTGCGCGGCCGCGCGCTCGACGTGTCGACGACGGCGCTGCGACGGCTGGGCGCGGCGCCGTCGCACCCGCTCCCGGACGCGACGTCGGGCACGACGCCGTTCACGCGCCACGTGGCGTCGGTGGCGGCGTTCGAGGAGTGGCTGGAGCGCCGGCCGTGGGACGACTCGTGGCTCGCGCAGGACAACCTCCAGGCCCAGGGGTCGTTGCTCGCGCTGCTGCCGGCGGAGCGCCGCGAGCCGCTCGTCGACGCCGCGCTCGCGCACGTGCGCGCCCGGCAGGACCCGGCCACGGGGTTCGCGGGAGAGGGCGTGCCGTACAACCGGCTGTCGGGGGCGTTCAAGCTCGCGCTGTTCTGCCGGCAGGTCGGGCGACCGGTGCCGCTGGCCCGCGAGATCTACGCCGCGGCGTTCGACGTCATCCGCACCGAGCCGTGCGTCGACGCGTGCTGGCTGCGCAACCCCGTGGAGCTGGTGGACGTCGTGGGCGGCCAGCTCGGCGGCGTCCCGGACGACGACGTCGCCGAGCTCGTCGCGATCACCACCCGCAACGCGGTGGGCTTCGCCCGCGCGGACGGCGGCTTCTCGCGGCACGTCGGCGCGTCCGTCGCCGCGCCGAACGCGGTGCGCCTCGGGCTGGGGCTGGACGAGGGCGACCTCAACGCCACCCACCAGTTCGTCACCACCGTGCGCCCCACGCTGTTCCGGCTCGCGGGGGTCGACGACCCGCCGCTGCCTGCCCCCGCGGACTGGGCCGCCGCCTTCGACGGGTGACGGCCGGGATACTCTGCCGGCGACGCGGAACACGAGGGAGCGGCGATGCACCTGGCCCGCCAGCGGCACGAGCTGGTGCTGCGCGAGCTGGCGCTGCGCGGCAGCCTGCGGTCGGCGGAGTTCGCCGCCCGCCTCGGCGTCTCAGAGATCACGATGCGCCGCGACCTCGTCGCCCTGGAGGGCGCGGGGAAGCTCCGCCGGGTGCACGGCGGAGCGGTCGCCGGCGACGCGGCCCCGGCGCCCCGGCCCGCGCGCAGCCTCGTGGGCCTGGTCGTGCCGAACACGACGTCGTACTTCCGCTCCGTGGTGAGGGGGATGGAGGCGGTCGCGCCCACGCTGCGCGTGCGGCTGGTGCTCGGGGTGTCCCAGTACCGGCCGGAGGTGGAGGTGGCGCAGGTCGACCGGCTCGTCTCCCTCGGAGTCTCGGGGCTGGTCATCGCGCCGACGACGCGCGAGCGGCCGGTCGCCGAGCTCGCGTCCTGGCTCCGCTCGGTCCCCGTGCCGCTGGTGGTCATGGAGCGTCAGCTCGACGGGGACACCGGCCTGAGCGAGCTCGACCTCGCCCGCACCGACCACGCCCAGGGCGGGATCCTCGCCGTCGAGCACCTGCACGGCCTGGGCCACCGGCGGATCGCGCTCGCCGTCTTCGACCGCACCCCGACCGCGCCGTACCTGCGCGCGGGGTTCGCGACGGCGCAGACGCGCCTCGGCCTGGAGCCCGGGCCCGACGTGTCCTTCGACGTCGGGGAGGAGGGGGACCCGATCGCGCTGGCCGCGGCCGTCGAGGACGCCCTGGACCGGTGCGTCGCGGCGGGCGCGACGGCGGTCGTCGCACACACCGACCATCACGCGGCGCGCCTCGTCGAGGGCGCGCTCGACCGCGGGCTGCGGGTGCCGGGCGACCTCGCCGTCGTCGCGTACGACGACGAGAACGCCGAGCTCGCCGTCGTCCCTCTCACCTCCGTCACCCCGCCGCGGCGCGAGGTCGGCGAGGAGTCGTTGCGGCTGCTCGTCGACCGGATGGCCGAGGACGGCGCCAGCCCCCGCCCGCCGCGGCACCTCAGCCTGCTGCCGCGGCTGACCGTGCGCGCGTCGTGCGGGGCGGCGCCGTTCCCGGGCGGGCGGAGGGGTTGAACCGCCGCCGTCCGTGTGGTGACGTGGAGGCCCGAGGGCGCGTGCGGTCGCACCGCGACCTTCACCCCTCATCCCGGAGAGGTCATGACGATGGTGTCGACGTGGGCCGACTTCCAGGCCGCGCAGCGCTCCGCGCTGGCCGCGCTGGTGGCCGGTGACCCGCGCGACTTCCAGCGGCTGTGGGACCACACACCGCACGTCTCGCTGCTGGGCGCGTTCGGCGGCGTCGCGCGCGGTTGGGACGAGGTGCGTGACCGCCTCGCCGCCGTGGCCGTCGTGTACGGCGACGGCGTCTACCGGCGGCTCGACCAGCTGGACGAGCACGTCCACGGAGACACCGCCTGGACGGTGCACGTGGAGGAGATCCACTCCCGGTCCGCGACCGGCGGACGGGTGGTCCGCGAGCGCCGCGTCACCAAGGTCTACCGGCGCCGCGAGGACGGCTGGCGGATCGTGCACATGCACTCCGACCCGCTGGTCACCGCGGAGCTCCCGGGCGACGACGCCGGGACCGGCCGCTGACGGCGCACGGCCGGGCTGTCGGGGGTCAGTCCAGCGGCCGCACGAAGGTGCGGAACTCGCCGCGCTCGACGTGCAGGTCCCAGAGCCGCTGGGCGAGGGCGTCGGGGTCGTGGTCGGGCTCCCCGCCGCCGATGCCGAGCGGGATGATCAGCTGCGCGACGTGGATGCCCTCGGGCGCGAGCGCCTCGTGCAGCAGCCGGGCGTAGGCGCTCTCGGCGGCGAAGGCGACGGACGTGCCGGTCACGGCGTCGCGCGGCCGGACGGCGCTGCCGCCGTTGGGGAACAGCACGGTCCCGCGGCCCAGCGCGCGCATGCCGGGCAGCACGTGCTGGACGGCGGCGGCGGGGCCGAGCACGGACATCTCGAGCGGGCCGACCAGGTCCTCGGCGGTGGTCTCGAGCGCGGGCTTCATGAACTCGCGCGCCGGGACCGGGCTGTACTGCAGCACCTCGACGGGGCCGAGGTCGGTGGCCGCCCGGTCGAGCGCGGCGGTCAGCGCGTCGCGGTCGCGCGCGTCGGCGACGTACCCGGCGGCGGTGACGCCGTCGTCGCGCAGCCCTGACGCGAGCCGGTCCAGCTTCGCGGCGTCCCGCGCGACGAGCGCGACGGAGAAGCCCTCGCGACCGAAGCGTCGGGCGACGGACAGGCCGAGGCCGGGGCCGGCGCCGATGATGGCGAGCGTCGTCATGTCGTTCCTCCTACGTGACGGTCGGCGCCCGTGCGGCACCGGCTCGGGACCCAGTCAACGCCCTCGACGGCGGGCGGGGGAGTCCCTGGTGAGAGGTGTACCGCCAGGGCGCCCGTCGCGCGCTCGGTGCGGTCCCGCGGTTCGATGTCGAGAGAGCGCGCTCCGCTCCGTCCCCGGGGAGAGGGCGGCGACCGGCGCCGCTTCCGACGGAGGGATGCACGCGATGGAGCAGCAGGAGATCGACGGCGAGCTGGCGGACGCGACGGAGCTGCTCGACTCGCCGTCCGCCCTCCACCTCGCCTACACCGCGCAGGACGGCACGCCGCGGGTCGTGCCGGCGGGGTTCTGGTGGACCGGCCGGGAGCTGGTGCTCTCCACGGCGGAGACGGCGCCCAAGGTCGCCGCGCTCCGGGCCCGCCCGGAGGTGGCTCTGTCCCTCGTGGACGGCGACGCGCCCTCGGGGGCGCGGTCGCTGTCCGTGCGCGGCCGCGCGGAGATCACGATCGTCGACGGCGTGGTTCCGGAGTACCTCGCCGCCGCCGGCAAGGGCATGGCCGGCGACGACCTCGCGCAGTTCGAGCAGGCCTGCCGCGCGCTCTACGACCGCATGGCGCGCATCGCCGTCGTGCCGACCTGGGCCCGCTACTACGACTTCGGCACCGGCCGGATCCCGACGTTCCTCCAGGAGCTCGCCGCGCGAGGCGGCGCGGGGCGCGGCTGAGCCGGACGGCCTCTCGCCGAGCTCCCGCGTCAGGACCCGAGCAGCCTGGCCTTCTGGGCGGCGAACTCCTCGTCCGTGAGGACGCCGCTGTCGCGCAGGCGGCCCAGCTTCTCCAGCTGCGCGATGACGTCGTCGCCGCTTGCAGCCGCCGGGGCCGTGGGCGGCGGCGCGTACTGCTGGGGCGGCGGCGCGTACTGCTGGGGCGGCGGCGCGTACTGCGGCTGGGGCTCCGCGTACTGCTCCTGCGCCGCCCAGCGGCCGGCCTGACGTCGTGACACCCGGTTCGACACCGCGGTCGCGGTGCCCGCGACCACCGCGGTCCGGGCGACCCCTCGTAGCAGTCCCATCTCACTCCTCCTCGAGCGCGTCGAGCGCCGCGACGACGTCGTCCACCGGGATGCGGCCGCTGGACACGACCTCCGCGCCGGCCTCGCGCATGGCGGCGACGAAGGGTCCCGCCCACGTGTTCTCGTACACGATCATCCCGACGGCGCTGCCCGGTTCCACGAGGGAGGCGCCGCGCGCCAGGTCGTCGTCGTCGAGCAGCCCGGACGTCGCCCCCTCGAACACCGCGAGGTCCAGCTGGCCGTCGTCGTCGAGGTCGCTGAGCGCCACCCCGACGACGCCGGTGTCGGTCACCCTCGCGACGCGCAGGTCGAGGATCCGGATGATCCCGCGCTCCACGAGGTCCAGGAGCGCGGCCAGCCCTTTGCCCTGCAGCCTCGCGCCGGGGAACTCCAGGACGAGGTAGTCGATCGGTCCTACCTGCTGCTCTGTCATCGAGGTCCTCCTGCGACGGTGCCAGCCCTGTCGGTCGCGGCACGTGCGGCCGCGACGGACGGGCTGGCATGGGCCCGCGCGCGGCGGGTGCGGCAGCACCCAGCGTCTCTCTCCGCCCGGCGAGCGGCCATGCGACGGCGAGATATCACCCGGCCCGGCCCGGTGATGAGTCCCGTCAGCGACCGTCCCGGGCCGGCGCGAGCGACGCGAGCGCAGCCACCAGGGCGACGACGGCGGCGAACCAGTAGCCGGTGGCGAACGTGTCGAACCCGGGGTCCACCAGGGCCGCGGCGGCGACGCTGGACACGGCCGAGACACCGGTCGCGGCGCCGAACTCGTGGAACGTGCTCAGCGCGCCGGAGGCCACGCCCGCCTCGTGCGGCTGGGCGGCGGAGAACAGGCTCCCGGCGGCCGCGACGAACACGGCTCCCACGCCGAACCCGGCGACGGTGATGCCGACCACGAGCACCGTCATCGAGAAGATGCCGGCCGCCGCGGCCAGGCCGACGGCGGCCACCAGCAGCCCGGCGACGGACACGGTGCGCACCCCGAGGCGGGGGAGGGCGCGGCCGGCGAGGCTCGACCCGAGGATGGTGCCCACCGCGACGGGCAGGAACGTCAGCCCCGTGTCCAGCGGGCTGAATCCGTGCAGCTGCTGCAGCGTGAACGAGCCGAGGAAGAACACGGAGATCATCAGCGCCGTGGCGACGAAGATCAGCCCGAGACCGCGCAGCACCGGCCGCCGGGTGAGCATGGCCGGGTCCACGAGGGGTGCGGCGGACGCGCGCAGGTGACGCGCGAGCAGCACGTACCCGACGACGCCGACGAGCAGGGCGACCAGGGTCGGCGCGCTCAGCCAGCCGGAGTCGCCGGCGGTGACGAGCCCGAACACGACGGCGGCGGTCGCGCCGGTGGCGAGGGCGGCGCCGAGCACGTCGAGCCGCCCGCCCGACCCGGGCCACGGCCGCACCCACCGGAACAGGGCCAGGAGCAGCAGCGCCCCGACGGGGACGTTGACGTAGAAAACCCAGGGCCAGCCCGGGCCGGACGTGAGGAGGCCGCCCACCAGCACGCCGACGGCGGCGCCCGCGCCGCCGAGCGCCGACCAGACGCCGATGGCGCGCGACAGCTCGGGCCCGCTGAACGTGCGCACGATGACGGACAGCGCGGCGGGCGACATCGCCGCCGCGCCGACGCCCTGCAGGCCGCGGGCGGCGAGCAGCAGCTCAGGCGACCTCGCGAGCCCGGCGAGCAGCGAGGCGAGGGTGAACAGCGCGAGCCCGGCGAGCACGACGCGCCGCGGCCCGAGGACGTCGGCGGCCTTGCCGCCGAGCAGCATCAGCCCGCCGAAGACCAGGGCGTAGACGCTCGCCACCCAGGTGAGGCCGGAGCGGTCGAGGCCGAGGTCGGCGCCCATCTCCGGGAGGGCGATCGCGACCACGGTGACGTCGACGATGAGCATCAGCTGGGCGATGCCGAGCAGCGCGAGGATGCGCCAGCGCCGTGGATCGGGCGCGGCGGTCTGGTCCTGGCCGTTCTGGTCCTGGCCGGTCTTCTCCGGAGCGGGCTGTTCTGACGGGGTCATGGCACGGTCCCTCGATGAGTCGAGCACGAATAAGTCGAACACGCCTGTTCGAGTAAATTAACTCGAACAGGCGTGTTCGACAAGAGGGATGTGCGGGTGACTTCCGGGAGGGGCGACGTCAGGCGGACAGGGCGGCGAGCGTCGTGCCGCGGACGAGCGCCGGGGCCTCCTCCGCGGTGATCTCGCCGCGGTGCACCGCGGCGGAGGCGCCGTGGAGGATCGCCTGGATCACACTGAGCTGCCAGTCGATCGGCATGTCGTCGCGGAACTCGCCGACGTCTCGCCCTCGCTCGAGCACGCCGCGCGCGCGGGTCATCGGGCCTTCGTGGGCCCGTCGCATCTCGTCGGGCGGCAGCACCTGGGACCCGGCCACCACGAGCGCCCCGAACCGGTGGGTCAGGTGCCACGTCGCCTCCAGCATGCGGCCGAGGGCGTCCCGGGGGTCGCCGCCCAGGTCCATCCGCCCCATGGCCTCGTCGGTCTGGGCGATCGCGCGGTCCACGACCTCGCGCACGAGCGTCGCCCGCGAGTCGAAGTGCCCGTAGAGGGTGACCCGGCCGACGCCCGCGGCCTTGGCGATCTCGTTGATGCTCGCGTCGGGGTCGGTCGCCAGCACCCGGGTGGCCGCGGCCAGGATCGCCTCGACGTTGCGGACGGCGTCCGCGCGCTTCGCGCGGTCCCGGCCGTCGTTGGCCGGGCCCCTGCCCGTCGTCTCCGTCGTCTGGGCGGGTGTGGTGGCCACGGGCTCCTCCAAGGTCGGACAGTGGTGTCCAGGTTATCGGTCCGGGCTCGTGAAGCGGTGGCAGTCCACCTCGACCGTGCCGCCCGGCACCGGCGCCCGGTGCGCGAACCGGCCCGCGTCGACCCAGCCCTGGCGTGCGTAGAAGCGGCGGCCGGGCGCGTTTCCCGTCGCGACGGCGAGCCACGCGTGCGGGTGCCCGGCGGCGCGGACGGCGTGCTCCGCGTGGCGCAGCAGGGCGCCGCCGACGTCGCCGCCGCGGCCCGCGCGGTCGACGTAGAGCTGGTCCACCTCGTCCCCGGCGACCATGACGAACCCGACGACGGCCCCCCGGCGCACCGCGACGGTCGTGTCGGCGACGCGCTCGCGGGCGCGCTCCGGGAACGACGCCGGGGTGCGCGCCGCCGCGAGCGCGTCGGGCACGTGGCCCAGGTGCGCGTCCGCCCAGCCCTCGCGCCAGATCCGCGCGACGGCGTCGGTGTCGTCCGCCGTCGCGGGCCGGAGCTCGACCGGCGTGGCCGGCGCGGCCGGTGACGTCGTGGTGTGCGGCATCGTCGTCCGCCCTTCCGCTAACTCGAACAAGTATGTACAGTTTATCGCGCTCGATCGTCAGCGGTTCACCTCACGCGGTTCGCACGCACGAGAGCGAGAAGACCATGACCCAGGACCAGGCGGCAGGCACGTCGACGGCCGCGGCCGACCGGCGCTCGGTGTTCGGCAGGGTGTGGCCCGCGGCGCTCGGGGTGCTCGTCGCGGCGGCGACCGCGATCGGGCTCGCCGACGCGCGCGACGTCGCGCCGGTGCTCGCCGCCTCCGGCCTCGTCTACCTGGCGGCCGCCGCGCTCGGCCGGCCGGCCGCCGCGTGGCCCGCGTTCGGCGTGACCTTCGTGCTGATCGGCGTTGCCAAGGTCACCGACCTCGACCCGACGCCCTGGATGATCGGCCTCGCCGTGGTGCTGGCCGTCGTGGGCCTCGCGGCCGGGCGGAGGCGTCCTGCGTGGTCCTTGCCGCTCCAGGCAGCGGCCATGCTCGTCCTGGGGGTCGCCGCGCTGGCCGCCGTCCGGCTGGACGCCACTGCGGGCGGGCTCGTCGTCGCCGTCGGGCTGCTCGGGCACGCCGCCTGGGACGCCTACCACCACCGCACCGGCCGGGTCGTCGCCCGCTCGCTCGCGGAGTTCTGCGGCGTGCTCGACGTGATCCTCGCCGTCGCGCTCGCCGTGCTCGTGCTGACGGCGTGAGCGAGGGCGCGGGCTAGAGGTCGAGGTCGACCTCGCGGCGGACGTCGCGGTCGGGCTGGAGGACGAAGAACCGCGAGACGACGGCGCGGTAGAGGCGCAGCTCCGCGGGCGCGACCACGCGGTCGAGGGTCCAGGGGGCCAGGCCCTCGGCGCGGGAGCGGCGGTCCAAGATCGCGAGGCAACGCTCGCGGTCCGCGTCCGGCACCTCGCCCGCCGTGGCCTCCGCGTACACCGCGCGCGGTCGCCCGTCGACAGGCACCGGGGTCTCGAAGACCACGATCCCCACCGCGGCCCGCCCGGCGACGTTCCTCGAGTGGCGCGTGCCGAGCCGGGAGACCCAGACGAGCTCCCGCCCCTCTCGGGCGAACCAGACCGGGGTGGGCCACGGGTTCCCGTCGCCGTCCGCGGACGCGAGGACCAGGTAGTGCCCGTCGTCGAGGACCTGGCGTGCGAGCGCGGCGTCGTCGCCCGGTACCGAGCCGGGGCTCGGGGGCGGTTCAGGGGCGGGCGTCATCAGGGGCCTCCTCGCGGGCGGGACGTCGGTGTCCCCCCCGTGTCTACACCCCAGGTCCGACGCATGGTCTTGCCAGCACGGACGATCGTCGTCACTATGAACATGTCATATGTCTGATCATTGGGGATCTCGCATGCATGTTGGCAGGACGTTCAGGGGACTGGCCGTGGCGGCCGCGGCCGCCGCGATGGTGGCGACGACGGCGGGAGGTGCGGTGGCGGCCCCGCCCGGCTCCGGGACGGGGCGTGGGCCCGTCGTCTACGTCGCGCCGGACGGCGACGACACCGCCGCGGGGACGAAGGGCGCGCCGCTGCGCACGATCGGGGCCGGCCGCGACGCGCTCGCCGGCCGCACCAGCGCGGCCCGGCCGGGCACGGTCGAGATCCGCGGCGGCGAGTACGTGCTCGACGACGCGATCGACCTCGAGGGCCGGGCGAACTCGTGGGTCACGTATCGCGCGTACCGGGACGAGGACGTCCGGGTGACCGGGGCGCACGAGCTGCCGACCGACGGCTGGCAACGGCTCTCCGACCTCTCGACCGACGAGCTGGCCGACCCGGCGCTGTCGTCGAACGCCCGCCTGGACTCCCCGGAGCTGCGCGACGGCGTGTGGGTCTACGACCTGGGCGCCGCCGGCGTCGACCCGGGCACCCTCTACAAGAACGGCTTCAACTGGCTGCCGCAGCCGTTCGCGCCCGAGCTCGTGGTGGACGGCGAGACCCAGACCCTCGCCGAGTACCCCAACGGCGACGGCTGCACCGGCGCCGACGACGGCTGCTACCTGTACGGCAACGGCGCCAAGTGGAAGGTCGACGGGCAGGGCGACCTCACGCAGCCGGACCTGGTGCACCGGTTCGGGGAGGAGAACGACTGGGCCGCGAGCGGCACGACCCCGCGGGCGCAGTTCGAGGACAAGAAGCAGCAGCTCGACGACCCGGCCCAGCGCGACACCTGGTCGCAGGACGAGATGCGGGCGATGACGCCGCCGCTGTACGAGGTGGGCGGTCGCCTGCTCGACGGCGACCGGTACCAGAGGTGGGCGCCCGAGGCCGTGCCGACGATCGAGGACCGCGGCACGCGCGGGTTCGGCGAGTACGCCGACGTCCCCGTCCAGGCGGACCCGGCGTGGGTCGACGACATCGACAACACCCGCTACGAGACCGAGGGGTGGCTGTCGGGCTACCTCGGTAACAACTACGCGAACGACATGGTGCGGATGCTGTCGTGGAGCGGCACCACGATGTACGCGAAGTACCCGTCGATGTACTGGCCGCGCGACGACTACACCAAGGTCAAGGCCGTGAACGTGCTCTCCGAGCTGGACGCCGACGGCGAGTACTACGTCGACCGCTACGACGACAACGACGTCCTGTACTTCAGGCCCGCCGGTGACGCCGTCGACGGCAAGCAGATCACCCTGCGCGCCTTCGACGACAACCTCTTCCGCCTCGAGGGCACGACCGGGGTGACGATCCGCGGGCTGCGCCTGTCCGACTCGCTGGTCAGCGGCGTCCAGCTGCTCGACGCCGAGAGGACGCTGATCGACGACGTGGAGATCTCCAACGTCAGCATGGACGCCGTGCGGATCGGCGAGACCACCGAGTCGATCACCGCCCTGCCGGACTACGAGACGGTGCGGGGCGGGCACGACAACGTCGTGCAGAACTCGTTCCTGCACGACCTGGGCGGCGGCGGCGTCCTGCTCGGCGGCGGCGACCGCAGCTCCCTGGAGCGCGGCGACAACGTCGCCAGGAACAACGAGATCGCCCGCTTCTCGCAGCTCGCGACGTACACGCCGGCCGGCTACCTGTACGGCGTCGGGAACTCGTTCGAGAAGAACTACGTCCACGACGCGCCGCACATGGCGGTGCAGATCATGGGCAACGACATGAGGGTCAACGGCAACTACTTCGCCGACCTCGTGACGAACGCCGGCGACCAGGGCGTGGTCTACACGGGGCGCGACTACACCTACCTGGGCAACGAGGTGGCGTACAACTTCTTCGAGCGGATCGGCGGTTCCAACGACGCCTTCTACATGGACGACGGCGTCTCCGGCATGCGGTTCCACCACAACGTCGTGAAGGACGCGCACTCCGGCGTGTTCTTCCAGTCCGGGCACAGCAACACCGCCACGGACAACGTGTTCGTGGACGTCGACCGCACCGGCCACGACCAGCTGTACCACCGCAACGGCGAGCGCGGCCTGCCGGTCGCGAACGGCTGGGTGGTGCAGAGCCGCTTCAACGCCTTCCTCGACGTCCGCGAGGGCGAGAAGTACAGCGCCACGCCCGAGGACGTCGCCCGCTGGCGCACGCACTACACGGACGGCAGGGCCAGGTACTCCGACGGCACGAAGATCCTGTTCCCCCAGATCGACGACTGGTACGTGCCGCGCGTCGCCGCGACGGGCGTCGACTGCCGGGCCGCGGACTACGGCGTCGCCGAGGGCTGCGACCGCGCCACGGTCTGGGAGGACCCGGACTCGGTCTACGTGCCGGCGCGCAACGTGCTCGACCGGTCGGTGATCATCGGGGGCGGCGAGTACGAGTTCGGCCAGAGCTCGTTCGCCGACCCCGCCGCCACCTACCGGCTGGACACCTGGAGCGACCGGATCAACACGAACCTCAGCAAGCCCGGCTCCGTCGAGGCCGCCGGCCTCGACCTGGCGACGCTGAAGTTCTCCCCGCGCGGCGAGGTGGCCAGGACGCTCGGTCGCGACTGGGTCGCGACCTGGAACCGCCTGGTCACGCTCGACGGCGTCGGGCGCCCGGGTCAGGACGTCAGGGAGGCGAGCACGTCGCGGTAGTGGGAGTTCTCCATGACGCCGAGCACGTTGCCGAACGGGTCGACGACGGCCGCGGTGACGAACCCGGGGCCGCGCTCGATCGGCTCCTGGTAGGAGGCGGCTCCCAGCTCCAGCAGCCGCGCGAAGGCGCCGCGGACGTCGTCGACCGCCCAGTAGGCGACGGCGCCCGCGGCGTCGTCGGGCTGCGGGGGAGCGAAGCGCCGGTCCAAGATCCCGAGCTCGTGCTGGTAGTCGCCGATGCGGAACTCCGCGTAGGCGAGCGCCCCGCCGGCCTCGCGGGCGAAGTAGGCCTCGGCGCCCAGCACCTCGGCGTACCAGTCGCGGGCGGCGGCGACGTCGTCGGCCAGGTAGGTGATGGTGGTCAGTCCGCGCAGCATCTCGGCTCCCCGTGCTCGGTGTGTGGGTAGGTATCGGTCGGTGTGGTCGAGGCCCGGTGACCTCGTGAGCACCACTCTTCCGTCCAAAGTGCTCACCTGCTGACCACTTTTCATGGCAGTCTCGGACCATGCGCGCCGACCGACTCATCCAGGTGCTGCTCCACCTCCAGTCACGCCCCCGTGTGACGGCGGCCGAGCTCGCCGACGCGCTCGAGGTCTCGGTGGCGACCGCCCGTCGGGACCTCGAGGCGCTGTCGGCCGCGGGCGTGCCGGTCTACCCGCAGCCGGGCCGCGGCGGCGGGTGGTCGCTGCTCGGCGGGTCGCGCACGGACCTCAGCGGCCTCACGGCACCCGAGGCGCGGGCGCTCTTCCTGCTCGCGGGCCCGGGGGCGGCGTCGTCCGACCATGCGAGGGCGGCGCTGCGCAAGCTCGTGCGCGCCCTGCCTGCCACCTTCCGGGCCGAGGCGGAGGCGGCCGCCGCGGCCGTGGTCGTGGACCGCGAGGGCTGGAGCGCGGCCGGGCGCGCCCGCCCGCCGGAGGTGGACGCGCTGCAGCGCGCCGTCGTCGAGCGGCGTCGCGTGCGGATCGACTACACGGGCGCGACGGGACGCTCCTCGCGGCGCGTCCTCGACCCCTGGGGGCTCGTCGACAAGGAGGGCGCCTGGTACCTGATCGCGGGCACGGACCGTGGTCCGCGCACGTTCCGCGTCGACCGCATCGGTGCGCTGGACCTCACCGACGAGCCCGCCGTCGTGCCCGACGACGTCGACCTGCAGGCCGAGTGGGACCGCGTCGTCGGCGAGGTCGAGGCGAAGCGGTCCGCGACGTGGGCCACCGTGCGCGTGGCCCCGGAGCACGTCGACGTGCTGCGCGCCCAGTTCGGGCGGCACACGGTCGTGACGGACGACGACCCCGCCGCCGACCCCGCTGCCCGGGACGCCGGCCGGGTGACCGTGCGGATCGCCGCGCCCACGCCGCTCGACGTCGCGCGCCACCTGGCCGGCTGGGGCGCGCAGGCCGACGTCGTCGGTCCGGCCGAGGTGCGCGCGGAGCTCGCCCGCCTCGGGACGGAGCTGGTGGCGGCGCACGGCGGGACGACGGCCGGGGGGCCGAGACGGGCAAGGGGGACAGGCAGAGGCAGGGGGGGGGTGGGGGGTAAAAGGAAGGGGGGAGAGGTGCCCCCCGCCCCCGGGGAGGGAGGGGGGGTGT
>NZ_JBHVSQ010000016.1:17641-20304 GCF_042885055.1 Isoptericola sp. NPDC058082
CACGCGAAGCACCACCACCACGGGCATCGCTGACGCCGTGGCGACACGGGTCGGGGGGGGGGGGGGAGGGGGGCGGAACAGGGCACCATCCCCGGCCCCCGGGGCGGTGCGGCGTCACAGGCAGACGTGCGAGCTGCCCTCCCGCACCGTGGCGCGCAGGGTGGTGCCGGGTCGCGGCGTCACCTGCAGGCGCGCGGTGCCGGTGGCGTTGACGTCGAAGCACGCGCCGTCGCGGGTGAGCGCGAAGTCGCGCACGACGACGCGCCCGCCGGTCGACCGGAACACGGTCCGCCCGTCCCGCTCCAGCACGGTGGCGCCCGGGCTCACCGTCGCGGCGTACGTGTGCCCGCTCACCCGCACGTCGTCCACGGAGTTGCGGCCCGGCAGGGCGTGCGAGCCGAAGGTGACCGACCCGGGCCGGCCCCACGCGTCCTCGGCGACGAGCTCGTGCACGGCCATCAGGGGCATGACGTTCGACCAGGTGTAGTAGCGCCACGCGCTGTCCACCGCCGAGGCGTTGATGACCTGACCGGGCTCGGGGTCGAAGTACTCGGGGAAGAAGCCGTTCTCGTCCCAGCTGTCGAGATACATGCTCGTGCTCTTCGCCGCCAGCTCGCCGGCGGCCCCGTCGAGCCCGTACCTCTTGAGGCCGTCGTAGACCGTCGCGTTCATCGGCGGCCAGACGGCGCCGCGCCACTGCTCGCAGGTGTTCTCCTCGCCCCAGCCCACGTAGTACGTGTACTCGTCGGACGTCGTCGCGGAGACGTCGCCGTTCGCGCAGTACTCCGCGTCGTCGCGGCTGATGCTCGGGATCGCGTACTCGCCCCAGAACTGCTCCGGGTCGAGCAGGTTCTCCTCCACCGTGCGCTGCGCGCGCTCCGGCGTGGCGAGGCCGCCGAACAGGGGGTAGAAGATCGTGGGCGTGACGACGTTCCCCCACGTCCCGTCGAGGTTGCGGTCGAGGTACATGCCGCGCTCGTCGTCCCAGAGGGTGTCGTTCGCGGCGCGCTTGGTCCGTGCCAGGACGGCGGCGAACCGGCGGGCGTCGTCGGGTCGGTCGAGCGCGGTGGCGAGCTCGGTCAGCGAGTCGGCCATCAGCGCGTAGTAGGAGGTCAGCGCGACGTCGGTGAGGTCGGTGTTGTCGCGCTCGTCGCCGCTGCCGCCCTCCTTGGCGACGCGGTCGCCCGCGAGGTAGAGCGGCAGGTCGTCGAGGCCGAGGTGGTTGCCGATCTTGCTCGGGTCCGCCTCGTACGGCGCCTCCAGGAGCCCGTCGTCGTTCACGTCCCACTCGGGCAGCTTGTCGAAGAACTCCACGAGCGCGGGGTACGCCTGCTCGACGAGCTCGCGGTCGCCCGTGGCGTCGTAGATCCGCTTGACGGCGTAGGCGTGCATCGGGCCCGCGTGCAGCTGGTCGTAGCGCGGCCCGCCGGAGGCGAACAGCACCCGCTCGTGCTGGCGCGCCAGGTCCGGGTCCACGGTGAGCGCGGTGATCGCGTCCCAGGCGGAGTCCCAGCCGGTGAAGATCGAGTCGTTCTCCGACCCGCCGCGGCCCCAGCCCCACACGAGGAAGCTCTGGCGCGACTGCTCGTCGTAGTTCGCGTTGAGGGCCATGGCGGTGCGCATCGCGGTCGCCGCGCGGCCCGCCGGCCCGCTCCCGCTGAGGGTGCCCTCGTCGGCCTTCGCCCGGGCCCGGGCGAGGGTGCCGAGGATGCTGCCGCGGCCGGGGCGAGCCGTCGGGGGCTCGTCCGCCACGCTCGTGGTGAACGTGATCGTCTCGCCCTCCTCGAGGTCGTACCGCAGGGCCGCCGCGGCGTCGCCCGCGGCGCTCTCCTCGCCCTGCATCGCGGCGACCAGGTCGTCCTCCGACGCGTAGGCCGCGGCGTCGTCCGGCGCCTGCGTCGGGAGCAGGGCGAAGTGGCCGAGCTCCGACGGGTCGTCGAGCCCGACCCCGGTGGCGCGGACGCCGCGCTCGGTCACCTCGTAGGAGTTGTCCTCGTCCCACGGCGCCGCGGCCTCGAGGAAGACGGTGGCGTCGGAGTCGCGTGCCGTGACCGACCCGACCAGGGTGTTCGGCGCGGTGCGGGCGAACCGCAGGACGATCGTCTGCTTGTCGCGCTGCGTCTGGTCGTAGCGCGCCTGGAGGGTCGGCAGCTGCTCGCGTGCCTGCTCCACCTGCTCGGCGGACCACTCGTCCGGGTGGTCGAGGATCTCGCGCAGCGCCCCGAGGCGGTCGGGGGTGATGGAGCGGTCGTCGCTGCTGATCTCCACCTCGTAGTACGAGCCGTCCACGGTCACCGGGCCGACGTGGGCGACGTTGTTGAGAAGGCCTTGGTTCTCCCGGACGAGCTTCCCGGCGGACGTCAGCAGGTCGACCCGGAGGGCGAACCGGCTCTCGCCCTCGCCGACGAGGAGGGCGCCGTTGTCGTCCCGCTCGACGTAGCCGGGCAGGGCGAAGGGGCGCTGGAGCCCGACGTCGGTGTCGGGCGGTCCGCCCGCGCCCGTCGCGCCCCCGGCGGGGACGGCGACGGTCGCGAGCAGCGCGGCCGCGGCGCCGAGGACGACGGGCGCGCGGCGCAGGGCTCGGGTGTTCTGGCGGTCGGTCATGGCTGCTCCTGGTCTGTGAGCGCTCACATGCGTGGACGGAAGGACGGCCGTGGCGGGGC
>NZ_JBHVSQ010000016.1:20314-100281 GCF_042885055.1 Isoptericola sp. NPDC058082
GGGGGGGGGGGTGCGGGTTGGGTTTTGGGGGGGGGCGGGTGGGGTTGGTGGGGGGGGGGGGGGGAGGGGGGGGGGAGGGGGGAGGGGTGGCGGGGGGGGGGGTGGGGTGGCAACCCCACGGCCGCGGGGTGGTCAGTCGACGGGGTAGGGGAAGTCGGCGGTGACGCCGATCTGGTCGTACTGCATCCGGGTGGCGTCGAAGTCGTCCTCCCAGCTGCCGTTGGTGACCTCGTTGCAGTCGTACGACTGGTACGACTGGTCGGTGGTCCTGCCGACCTCCACGTTGCTGAACGCGAAGCCGCAGCCGCCGGCGTCCATGTGCACCCCTCGGGTGCCGCTGTCGGGCATCGCGCCGGCGGGGTCGGGGATGACGTCGCCGATGACCATCTGGTCGACGGTGTTCTGCACGGGGTGCGGCTCCTGGTTGTCCACCCCGTAGGTGTAGAACGCGCCCATGTCGCCGGAGTCGAGCCCCGCCTGGTCGATCCGGATGTACCGGAACGTGTTGTTGTCGGTGTACTGCTCGCCGTCCGTGACCTCCGGCCGCGACTCGAGGCTGATGCCGTAGCGGGCGGAGTGCTTGACGTGGACGTGCTCGACGGTGTTGTCGCCGGTGTCCATGAGCTCGATCCCCGCGGCGTCGCCCGGGACCAGCTCCCCGACGTGGTCGATGGAGAGGTTGCGGAACGTGTGCTGGTGGGTCAGGTCGCCCTCGCCGGGCCAGCCGCCCTCGACCTTGATGCCGTCCGCGCCGATGTTCTCCAGCAGGGAGTTCTCGACCGTCAGGTGGTCGTTGGCGAACAGGGCGTAGACGCCCATGAAACCGGTGTCGCGGATGTGCATGCCGGTGAGGGTGATGTTGCTGGTGTTCTCGAGGGTGACGGCGCCGAACCGGTTGCGGGGCATCTCGATCTGCCGGTCGTACTCGGGGTACTTGTGCGGCTCGCCCGAGTCGCCGGCGCTGATCCACCCGGCGCGGTACCAGTCGACGAAGTCGGAGTACTGCACGCCGAGGCCGTCGAACGTGATGTCGTGCGCCTTGTCCTCGGGGGAGTCCCCCTTGATGTCCACGAGCTTGGCCACGGTCGGCCGCATGATGGTGACGTCGTCGATGTCGCCCCGCGGCATGTAGTACAGCTCGCCGGCCTCCCGGTCCACGTAGTACTCGCCGGGCTGGTCCAGGAACGGCATCGCGTTCTGGATGTAGTAGCGCGACCCGCTGCGGCTGTTCACCAGGGCGTACCGCGACCAGTAGTCGAACGTCGCGAAGCCCTTGCGGTAGTCCGCGCCCCCGATCGGGATCGTGTCCGTGAACCAGCTCCAGGACCCGCCGGACCACACCGTGATCTGGGCGTCCTTGAGCGGGTTGCTGTCCGCGGTGTCGTCCCACGCCGGGTCCCAGTCGCCGTCCTTCCAGTAGAGCCAGGAACGGACGGCCTCCTTCTCGGGCTCACCGAGGACGGAGAACAGGTACGGGGCCTGCGTGTCCTCCGAGGTGCGGTTGGGGTAGCGCGCCAGCTCGGAGCGCTCGCCGTCCTCGAACAGCGTGTAGAACTGCTGCTCGGGGTCGAACGTCGTCTTGTAGATGCCGTCCTGGTAGGGCTCCCAGCCGGTGACGGGCTCGGCGCCGACGAGGTTGGCCTTGCCGGGGCCGTCGGCGGAGCGGTAGATCACCTGGTGGCCGTTGGTGCCGGAGTCCTTCTCGGTGAACTCGATCGTCTCGTCGACGGGGTAGTCGCCCTCGGCAAGGTTGACCACGATGTCGCACCTCATCTTGCGCTCGTGGTTGAGCCCGAGGTCCTGGATGTGCTGGCGGGCGTGGTCGACCGTGGCCCAGGGGTCGTTCGCCGTGCCCCGGGCGGAGTCGTCCCCGTCGGGGGAGACGTAGAACTGGGGGCACTTCTTGCCCTGCGTGCTCGCCGCGTAGGGGTCGAAGGCCGTGGCCCCGACCCCGACCGCGGCGACGGCGCTGATCGCGACGACCGCCGCCGTGCCGGTCCTGATCCATCGTCTGGACATCGGTGTCCTCTCCTCGTGAGTGGTGCGGGTGTGGCAGGTGGGTGGTCTCAGGCGGTCGGCCGGACGACGTAGGTGGCGCCGCGCCGCGTCCCGAACACGGCCAGGCCGTCCTCGGGGCGTTCGACGGCGACCGGTCCGCCCGGTCCGACGACGCGCACGGGCGCGTCGGTGCGCAGGCGGACCGTGCGGCCGAGCAGCGAGCGCACGCGGGCGTGGTCGAGGCGGCCGGAGGACCAGGTCATCGCGATCTCGAAGCCTCCGCGGGTGCGCAGGCCGCGCACGCGCCCCTCGGGCCAGGCCTCGGGGAGGCACGGCAGCAGCCAGACCTCCCCGGAGTGGGACTGCAGGAGCATCTCGTTGATCGCCGACGTGCCGCCGAAGTTGCCGTCGATCTGGAACGGCGGGTGCAGGTCGAACAGGTTGGGCGCCGTCCGGCCGGGGGAGAGCAGCTGCGTGAGGTGCGTGTAGGCGCCGTCGCGCTGCAGGAGCCGGGCGCGGATGTTCATCTTCCAGGCCAGGGACCAGCCGGCGGTCACCGCCGGCCCGCGCAGCTCCAGCGAGCGGTCGGCCGCGGCCGCGAGCTCGGGCGTCCGGCGAGGCGTGATCTGGTCGCTGGGGAACACTCCCCACAGGTGGGAGACGTGGCGGCTGGTCTCGGTGGCCGCGTCCTCCCAGTCGATCAGCCACTCCTGGAGCTGGCCGAGGTAGCCGACCTGGTTCGGGGGCAGCTTGTCGCGCGCGGCGAGGGCGGCCACGGCGGTCTCGCGGTCGAGGCCGAGCTCCCGCGACGCGTTGTCGAACGCCGTGAACAGGTCGCGCAGGATCTGGCAGTCCATCGTCGGCCCCGCGCAGAGGCTCACGCCCTCGTCGTCGTCCTCGTGGTGCTTGAGCTCGGGGGAGTGCGACGGGTTCGTGACCAGGTAGCCGGTCGCGTCGTCGACGACGAGCGTGTCCAGGAAGAACTCGACGGCGCCGCGCAGCACCGGGAAGTACTCGCGCAGGGTGTCGAGGTCGCCGGTGTACTCGTAGTGCTCCCAGAAGAGGAGCGAGAGCCACGCGCCGCCGGTGGGCCACACCCCGTAGAAGGCGTGGTCGACCGGGGCGGTCCCGCGCCACAGGTCGGTGTTGTGGTGGGCCACCCACCCCCGGGCGCCCCACATCTTCTGCGCCGTCCGCGCCCCCGACTCCGCGAGCTCCTCGATCATCGCGAACAGCGGCCGCCAGCACTCCGCGAGGTTCGCCGGGCCGGCGGGCCAGTAGTTCATCTCGCAGTTGATGTTGAGCGTGTACTTCGACTGCCAGGCGGGCAGCATCTCCGCGTTCCAGAGCCCCTGCAGGTTGGCGGGCTGGCCGGGCGTTCGCGAGCTCGAGATCAGCAGGTAGCGGCCGAACTGGTAGTACAGCGCGGCGAGCTGCGGGTCGCCGCCGGCGCGGAACGCCGCCACCCGCTCGTCGGTCGGCAGGTCCGCCGCCGACGACGCGCCGAGATCGAGGTCCACCCGCCCGAACAGCTCCCGGTGGTCGCGCACGTGCGCGCGGCGCAGGACACCGAAGCCCTTGACGCTCGCTCCCTCCAGGGGCGGCCCCGCCTGCTCGAAGGGGTCGCCGCCCACGTCGAGATAGCTGCGGTGGCTGGTGCCGATCGTGACGAGCAACGTGACGGCATCGGCACCCCGGACCCGCAGCGACGCCTCGTCGCACACCACGGACCCGCCCTCGGCGACGGCCCGTGCCAGGGCGACGAACCGCACCTCGCCCTCGAGCCCCTCGGCCTCGCCGGAGCGGCCCTCGAGGGCGAGCGTCCGGCCGTCGTGCGCCAGGGTGGTCGTCTCCTGGAGCGACGTGAACGCGGCGTCGACCGAGACGGCCCCCGGCGCGTCCGCGCGCAGCCGCACGACGATCGCCTGGGCGGCGTGGCTGGCGAACACCTCGCGCGTGTGCCGCACGCCGTCGGCGACGAACGTCGTGGTGGTCACCGCCGTGGTGAGGTCGAGCGAGCGGCGGTACTGCGCGACGTCGTCCGTCAGCCCGGGGAACGTGAGGTGCAGGTCGCCGACGGGCTGGTACTGCATCTGCTCCGTGGGGCGGCCCATGAAGCGTGCGTCGGCGAGCCGCTGGGCGTCGGCCCAGCGCTCCTCCGCGAGGAGGCGCCGGATCTCGGGCAGGGCCTCAGCGCCGCCGGGGTCGGCGTAGTCGTGCGGCCCGCCCGCCCAGACGGTGTCCTCGTTGAGCATGAGGGTCTCGGTGGCGACGCCGCCGAAGACCATGGCGCCGAGCCGGCCGTTCCCGACCGCGAGCGCCTCGAGCCACGCGGCCGCGGGACGCGGGTACCAGAGCTCCAGCGGGTCGGTCGCGGCGTCGTCCGGGCCTGCGTCCCCGGCGGCGGCCTCGGCCGTGCCGGCGCGGGAGCCGCCCGCCAGCACGACCGCGCCGGCCGCCGCGGCTCCGCTCGATCTCAGCAGGTCTCGTCGGGTGAACGAGGTCATCGCATCCACATCCCTCTCGTCGTCCGTCTCGTCGTCGAGGCCACGAAAGGTCGAACGGCTGCCCGTGCGGTCGGGCGTCGTCGCCTTCGGTACCGGAACTGCGGGGTGTCGCTGGAGTGCTCTCGCGGCCGGTGGAGGCCGGGCAGCCCTGCCCCGCCGTCCTCGCGTCCCGAGGTGCTCAGGGATGCGGTGCCGCGATGGATCGAATGTAGTACATCACATGTAGTACAAGTCAACAGGTCGAGAAGAGGCCCGGTCCTCCGGGCGGCGGCGTGACCGTCGCGGGGAGGGCCGGGCCTTCGTGGTCGGCGAGGCCTCGTCGGGCCGGGCTACTCCTGGGGGCGGCGCCGCGCCCAGGACGACGTGATGTGGTCGCGCATCGCGGCGTCCGCGCCGTCGCCGTCGCCGGCGGCGAGCGCCTCGAGGATCCGCGTGTGGCCCTCGTGCGTCGAGCGGACGTCGTCGACGCTCGGGGTGCCGCTGTACTGCGGGGAGTGCAGCGCCTTGCCCTGCACGCTGGAGACGATCGCGCGGCCGAAGGCGTCGTGGGAGGCGCGGTGGATCAGCTCGTGGAACTCGAGGTCGACCCGCGCGTACGCCGTGGGGTCGTCGATCAGGTCGGCGAGCTCGTCGAGCTTCGCCGCGAGGGCGGAGCGCTGCTCGGCGTCGAGCAGGCCGGCCGCGCGCCGTGCCATCGCGCACTCCAGGGTGGTGCGGATCTCGATGAGGTTGTCGAGGTAGACGAGCCGGTCCTCGCGCTGGAAGAGCGCGTCGAGGACGAGCGGGTCGAGCAGGCTCCACTGGTCCTGGTCGAGCACGATCGTGCCCCAGCCCTGCCGTGATGCGACGAGGCCCTTCTCCACCAGGGCCGTGGTGGCCTCGCGGATCACCGTGCGGCTGACCTCGTACTGCTCGCAGAGGGCGCCCGCCGGGGGGAGCGCGCTGCCCGGGGGGTACTCGCCGACGACGATCGCCGTGACGAGGCTCTTCACCACCGCTGCGGCGAGCGGCGGGCGGTGTCGCTGGGGGCGGGGCACCGCTCCGGCGGTCGAGGGCGTCGTTGTCATGTCGTCCGGGCTCCGTTCTGCGTCGCGGCCTGCGCTGACGGCCACCCCGAGCGTAGCGGAGGCTTGCGTACTCATCACTCGTATCATAAGTTATGACTCAGCCGACAGGCTCGACGAGGCGCTGGCACCCAGCCGCTGCACCTCCCACGACCCGGCCTCGAGACGCGCGCCGACGGCGGCGCGTGCGGAGTAGGAGCAGCGGATGCGCATCACGGGATACCGGACCCTCACCACCGTCCACCGATGGGGGCGCCCGGTGGGCGACGTCAACGGCGTCGTCGCGGACGGGGTGACCGAGGTGCCGGTCGTGCTCCTCGAGACGGACGCCGGCGTCACCGGCGTCGGCCTCGGGGCGAGCGGCAACCTCGACCTGGTCTTCGGCGCCCTCGACGGCCAGGACCCGCGTGCGGTGACCGCGCTCTACGACCGCATGCTCGCGTTCGTCTTCAAGTCCGGGCACGCGGGCAGCACGTTCGGCACGATCGGCGCCTTCGACATGGCGCTGTGGGACCTCAAGGCGAAGCTCGCCGACGAGCCGCTGTGGCGCACCCTCGGCGCGGCCGACCGGTTCGTGCCCGCGTACGCGTCCGGGCTGGAGTACGCGCTGCCCGACGACGCGCTCGTCGAGCTCTACGAGCCCTGGGCCGAGCGCGGCTTCACCGGTGCCAAGGTCAAGGGCGGCCTCGACGTCGACCGCGACGTCAAGCGGCTCGCCATCGTCCGCGACGTCCTGCGCGAGAACACCGACCACCCCGACCTCATGTACGACGTCAACGAGGCCTGGGGGCGCCACCAGGCCGTCCGGTTCGCGCGCCGCGTCGAGGACCAGGTCGACCTCATGTGGATCGAGGAGCCGGTGCGCCGGTGGGACGTCGCCGGGCACCGGGCCGTCGCCTCGGAGCTGCGCGCCGCGGTCGCGACCGGGGAGAACCTCACCGGCCTCGAGCAGTACGGGCCCCTGCTCGACCGCGACGCCGTGGGCGTCGTGCAGGCGGGCAGCGTCTGGGGCATCACCCACTTCCTGCGGGTCGCCGTGCTGGCGCTCGGCCGGGACCTGCCCGTGAGCCCCGTCGGCTACAACGCCAACCCGGTCGCCCACGCGTCCGCCGCGGTGCCCAACCACCTCGTCACGGAGGTGCAGGACCTGACCTGGCCGGTCGGGCTGCACGTGGACCAGGAGATCCAGGACGGCGGCATCGTGCTGGGCGACGCGCCCGGCCTCGGCATCGAGGTGGACGAGGAGCTCATCGCCACCAACCGCGAGTCCGGCACGTGGGCCGTCCCGTCGGGCCCGCACGTGCGGCCCGCGGACGCCGGCCTGCGACTCGCGCGCCGGCGCGCGGGCGAGCAGCGATGAGCCCGAGCCCCCGGGCGGCCGGCGCGCGTCCCCGTGCCGTCCTGGCCTTCGACCCGCCCGAGCTCGTCGAGCGGATCTTCGGGACCGACGGCCTCGAGCGCCTGGGCGCGGTCGTCGACCTCGACCCGGAGATCGTCGTCGAGGTCGGCTCGGAGGCCGCTCGCGCCCGGCTCGCCGGGGCCGAGCTGCTGGTCGCCGGCTGGGGCGCTTCGCCCGTTCCCGCGGACCTCGTGCCGCGGCTGCGGGCGGTCGCCTACGCGGGCGGCGTCGCGCGCACGTGCCTCGCGGACCCGGCCGTGCTCGCGGCGCGCGGGGTGGCGGCGTCGAACGCCCGGGCCGCCAACGCCGTGCCGGTCGCCGAGTACGCGCTGGCGATGATCCTGCTCGCGAACAAGAAGGCGCACGCCGCCGAGCGGGCCTACCGCGAGCGACGCGCGGCGCCGGACGCCGAGCGCCTCCTCACCGGCGCGGGCAACTACCGCCGCACGGTGGGGATCGTCGGCGCGTCGTCGGTCGGCCGCCGCGTGGTCGAGCTGCTGCGGCCGTTCGACCTCGACGTGCTGCTGTACAGCCCGGAGCTGTCGCCCGGCCCGGTGCCGGGCCTGCCCGGGGCACGGGCGACGGGCCTCGACGAGGTCGCGGCGCGCAGCGACGTCCTGTCGCTGCACCAGCCGCTCACCCCCGGGACGGCGGGGCAGATCGACGCACGGGTCCTCGGCCTGATGCCCGACGGCGCCACCCTCGTCAACACCGCCCGGGGCGGCGTGGTCGACGGCGCGGCGCTGCTCGCCGAGCTGCGCACCGGCCGGATCGACGCGGTGCTCGACGTCACGGACCCCGAGCCGCCGGCGGCGGACAGCGAGCTGTGGAGCCTGCCGAACGTGGTGCTCACGCCGCACCTCGCGGGCTCCACGGGCACGGAGCTGCGCCGGATCGGCGACTCCGTCGCGGCGGAGGTCGAGCGGTTCGCCCGCGGGCTGCCGTTCGCGCACCCGGAGGAGCTGGTGGCGTCGTGACGACCGAGGTGCGCGAGGATGCCACCCGCAGCAACGAGGCAGGAGGACGCATGGCGGCAGGACAGGCCGGCCCCGACGTCGCGGCGCTCGCGCGCTGGATGCGCACGTGGGTAGGCGACGAGGGGCAGATCCGGGGCTTCCACAACCACAGCGTGTGGGGCACCAACCCGGCGACGTTCGTCGACTTCACCAGCGGCCACCAGGCGTTCTCCGCCCCGGCCACCGCGGCGTTCGGCGAGGTGCTCGGGCGGTACCCCGACGACCGCGGGCTCGACCTGTGGCGGCGGATGATGCTCTTCCAGGCGCGGGCCGTGCAGGACGACGGGCAGTTCCGCCACATCGGGTTCCAGGTGGGCGAGTCGGCCACGGCGGGCCTGATCCACAACATGGTGGGCTGCCTCGGACTGCTGGAGGGGCTGCGGCACGCCGGGCACCTGCTGCCCGCCGACGAGCGCGCCGAGGTGCTCGCGGCCGTACGGCGCGACCTCGACGCGTGCCGCGTCTACGGCGGCGGCCGGCCGACCCCCGACGGCACGGTGAACCAGGAGTACGCCCGGGTCTGGGCCAAGCTGCGGTACGAGGAGCTGAGCGGCGACGACGTCTACGCCGCCGAGCTCGAGGACGACCTCGACGCCCTGGTGCGCCTCAGCCACGTGCGCGGGGTGCCCGACGGCGCGTCGGTGGGCGTCTTCCGCCAGCCGACCGACCGCGAGGGCGGCGGCATCCTCGAGCCCGCCGAGTACTACGGGCTCATGGTGGTGCCGCTCGTGCTGGGCGCGCGCCGGTTCGGCCGCCCGGACCTCCTGGAGGAGGCCGTCGCGATCTGCCGGCACGTCGCGCGCTCCGCGTGGACCGACGACGCGGGCTGCACCCGCTTCCACCGCTACTGGTACGTGCGGGGCGACACGCACCTGCTCTCGACCACGCCGATGCTGGTCGCGGGGATGGGGCTGAGCCTGTACGGCATCGAGGAGGTGCTCGCCGACCTCGACGTGCCCGAGCTGGGCGAGTTCCGCGACGCGTGCCTGCGCACCTACGCCCGCTACCAGTCGCCCGCCGGCCCGTTCGTGTCGGCCACGGGCTGGCACCACGAGGCCGACGTCGCGCCGAGCACCGCCTGGCACGCGCACGACCTGCTCTTCCTCGCCCGCCACGCGCTGGCCCGGGGCGACGTGGACGCGTCGTTCTGGGACGCGGTGTTCGCGGACCCCGACCGGCAGGCGGTGATCCTGTCGGACCGGGCGTTCTGGGCCGAGGACGGCGTGCACTGGTGCATCCTCAGCCCGTACACGGCCGGGGACCTCAGCATCTTCGGCCGCAAGGACCGCGACACGTTCGCGCGGTCGTTCTTCGCCTGGACGGACAAGGAACCGCTGCCGGCGGAGCTGGAGTACCCCGACGCGCCGGCGTTCTTCGTCGCGGACGAGGGGATCTTCCGGATCGACGACTCGGACCGGCCGACGGACGTGACCGTCGTCGGCCCCGTCCCCTTCCGAGGCCGGCTCGGCTAGGGACTGGTGGCCCGCCACCTCTCACATGTAGCATGTATGACAAGTGGTCCTCGTCCTCGAGGACGACGCACCCACCCAGGGAGACAACGATGTCAGCAAGGTTTCGGCGCGGGGCGATCGGCGCCTCCGCGCTCGGGCTCGTACCCGTCCTCGCCCTCACGGCCTGCAGCTCCGACGACGGCGGCGGTAGCTCGGGCGGCGGCGACCAGGTGCGGATGCTCGTGAACATCACCGACAACCTCACGCAGGCGAAGTGGGACGAACTCGTGGCCCCCTTCGAGGAGGAGACGGGGATCGACGTCAAGATCGAGGGGCCGAGCGGCCAGTCGGTCGCCGAGACGTTCCCGACGCAGCTCGCCGCCGGCACGGCGCCCGACGTCATCCAGTCGGTCTTCCCCACCGAGGACACGGCGCCCGAGATCCTCGACCTGTCGGAGTACGACTGGGCGCAGGGCACCCCGATGGCCGACCTGTACTCCACGGACGGGGCCATCAACGTGGTGGGCGTGGGCATGCAGGCCCAGTCGCTCCTGTACTACAACAAGGACCTCTTCGAGAAGGCCGGCATCACGGAGCCCCCCGCCACCTGGGAGGACATGGACGCCGCCCTCAAGGCCCTGCAGGACGAGGGCGTGAAGAAGCCGATCGGGTTCGCCTCCGAGTGGGCCACCGGCGTCCAGGTGCAGGAGATCTGGCACCCGCAGCAGAACCTCACCACCCCCGGGTGGCAGCAGACCGTGGCCGGCGGGTCGGCGACCCTCGGCGACCAGTTCCAGCCGGTGTTCGAGCACGTGGCGGACTGGATCGACGCCGGCTACACGACGGCCGACGACGTGGCCACGGACAGCGGCACGCAGGAGGCGAACTTCATCGCGGGCGACGTCGGGATCTACCCGATGGGCTCCTGGTTCACCACGACGCTCGCCGGCTCGCCGCCCGAGTTCGAGGTCGGGATCTTCGCGCCGCCGGTCGACGACGCCGCCGACCAGCCCGCGCCGATGGGCGCCACGATGGCGTTCCCGTACATGGTCTGGAACGGGACGCAGGCCAAGGACGCCGCCACGCAGCTCGTCGAGTACCTCGTGACCGACGAGGACGCCATCGCCACCCAGGCGGAGATGGACAACTTCAACCGCGAGGGCCTGGACACCAGCGCGAACGAGTACGCGGGGCAGGTCCAGGAGCTCATCGACGCCGCGCCGTCGTTCGTGGTGCCCGGCAACCAGACGGTGGGCGACTTCGCCCTGCCGGTCGCCGGGTTCAACGAGAAGTTCACCGAGGTCGCGCAGGGGCTGTGGCAGGGCACGTCGCCCGCCGACGCCGCCGCCCAGCTCACGGCCTGGTACGACGCGGAGGCAGCGGGCTGACATGGCTCGAGCGAGGACGGCACGCGTGCTGGGGAGAAGGGGCGCGCTGGGCCGGGGCCTGATGACGGTCCCGGCGGCGCTGGTCTACATCGGACTCATGGTGGTGCCCGTCGGGTACGCCGTCTACTACTCGTTCACCGAGTACAACGGCATCCCGACCCAGGCGCCCGAGTGGGTCGGGCTGAAGAACTACACGCGGATCTTCACCGACCCGACGGGCGACATGCACTCGTCGCTGTGGGTTACCGGGGTCATCGCGGTCGTCGGGGCGTTCGGCGTCAACGTGATCGCGCTCGGTCTGGCGCTGCTGCTGCGGCGGACCACGCCCTTCACCGCGTTCGCGCGCGCCGTGATGTTCTACCCGCACGTGCTGTCGGCCCTCATCGTGGGCTTCCTGTGGCAGGCGATCCTGGGCCCGCAGGGCGCGGTGAACAACGTGCTCACCGGGTCGGGCCGGTCGGCCCTGCCGTTCCTGTCCGACCCGGACTGGGCGCTCGCGACGATGATCGCGGTCATCGTGTGGGCCCAGCTCGGCGTCCAGCTCGTGCTGTACCTGGCCGGCCTGCAGGCCGTGCCGGCGGACCTCCAGGAGGCGGCGACGCTCGACGGCGCCGGCCGCGTGCAGGTGTTCCAGCACGTCACGTGGCCGGCGCTCGCCCCCACCGTGACGGTGACGATCGTGACGTCGGTGCTGTCGCTGCTCAAGGTCTACGAGGTCGTGCTCGGCCTGACCAACGGCGGGCCCGGCGACGCGACGCAGACCTGGGCCTACGAGATCCTCGCGGTCTCCTTCGCCAACAACAAGGTGGGCCTGGCGTGCGCCCAGGCGGTCCTGCTGATCGTCGTCGCCGGGATCCTGTCGTTCACGATCATCGCGCTGCGCAGGCGCGCCGAAGAGGGAGCGGAGGCGCTGTCATGAGCCTGTCGGGCAGCCGGACGGCGCGGTCGCGCGCGACCGTGCGCACCATCGCGATCGCGGTGCTGTCGGTCGCGATGCTCGTGCCGCTGTACATCGTCGTCGTCAACGCGTTCAAGCCGCAGCAGGAGATCCTGCTGTCCCCGCTCGGGTTCGACCCGGCCACGGCCACGACCCAGTTCCTGCAGGACGCATGGTCCAACCCGAACTTCCCGGTCGTCGCCGGCTACGCGGTGACGCTGTTCCTCGTCGTCGCGTGCAACGTCGTCGCGATCGGGGTCTCCGTCCCCACCGCGTACGTGATCGCCCGCACCCCGACGATCCTGTTCCGGGTGCTGCTGATGTTCTTCGTGGCGGGCATGTTCATCCCGGCGCAGATCATCCTGGTGCCCGCGATCTTCGTGCTCAAGGCGCTGCACCTCATGGGGACGCTGCCCGGCCTGGTGCTCTTCATGTCGTCGACCATGATCCCGTTCACCCTGTTCATCTTCACCGGGTACATCCGCATGCTGCCGCGCTCGCTCGACGAGGCGGCGGCGATCGACGGCGCGAGCCAGCAGCGCGTGCTGTGGCGGATCGTGTTCCCGCTCATGAAGCCGATCGTCGCGACGGCGTTCATCCTCAACGCGCTCAGCGCGTGGAACGACTTCGTCAGCCCGCAGCTCATCCTCGGGCCCGGGTCGTCGTTCCGGACCATCACCACCGGTGTGTACGCGGCCGTGTCCTCGTACACCACCAACTACGAGATCGTGTTCCCCACCCTGCTGCTGGCTGTGGTGCCGATCCTGCTCATCTTCGTCCTCATGCAACGGCACGTCATGAGCGGCCTGTCCGCCGGCGCGGTCAAGGGATGACCCGCGCACCTCACCTGTCCAGGAGAACCCGCATGACCCTCGACTTCACCGACCCGACGCAGGTCGCCCGCGCGATCCAGTACACGAACGTCAACCCCGACCTCACGCGCGACGGCGTGACGAAGCACCTGGAGACGTGCGCCGCCTACGGCTTCGACGCCGCGATGATCGCGCCGTACTGGGTGCCGCTGGCGAAGGACGTGCTCGCGGGGACCGGCGTCAAGGTCGCGTCCACGCTCAACTTCCCCATGGCCAACGACACCCCTGAGATGCGGCTCGCGGCCCTGCGCGCCCTCGTCACGACCGGGGTGGACGAGTTCGACTTCCCGCCGCACCCGGGCCTGCTGCTCGGCGGCGACGAGGACCTCTACGCCCGCGACATCGAGGACGTGGTCCGGCTCGCGCACGCCGAGGGCGTGGCCGTGAAGGTGATGCTCGAGTTCGGCTTCCTGCCCACCGACGACCTCAAGGCCCGCGCCACGCGGATCGCGTACGAGGCCGGGGTCGACTGGGTGAAGCAGTCGTCGGGCTGGGGCAAGGGCGGCCTGGAGGCCACCGAGCACGACGTGCGCCTGCTCGCCGCGAACATCGAGCCGCCCTGCCGGGTCAAGGTGTCCGGCAAGGTCAACTCGCTGGAGAAGATGCAGCGCCTGTTCGAGGCGGGGGCCGAGCTGGTCGGCACCAGCTCGGGGCCCGCGATCGTCGACGGTCTCGTCGGCGACCCCGACGCCTACTGACGTCCCCGGCGCACGGCACGACACGGAGGAGAGCGATGAGGCTCACGGTGGTGGGGAGCTATGCGAAGGCTCTCGTGATGACGGTCGACCGGCTGCCCGAGGCGGGGGAGACCCTGCTGGGGCGGGAGTACCGCGAGACGTACGGCGGCAAGGGCTCCGACATGGCCGTCCAGGCCGCTCGCCTCGGTGCCGAGGTCGCGTACGTCGGAGCGGTGGGCGACGACGCGCACGGCGCGGAGTTCCGCGCCCTGATGGCGGCCGAGGGGGTCGACGACTCGCGCGTGACGGTCGACCCGACGGCGCCGACGGGGGTCGGGTTCATCGTCAAGGACACGGCCGGGCGCAACCTCATCGTCGTCGACAAGGGCGCCAACGACCGGCTGCTGCCCGACGTGCTGGACGCGTCCGCCGACGCGCTGCGCGGGGCGGACGTCGTCCTCGCCCAGCTCGAGATCCCGCTCGGCTCGGCGCTGCACGCGCTGGGCGTCGCGCGGGACGCCGGCGTGGCGACGGTGCTCAACCCGGCGCCCGCCGTCGACCTGCGCGGCGTGGACCTCTCGGCGGTGGACGTCCTGACGCCGAACGAGCACGAGGCCAGGGTCGCGCTGGGCCTGCCGCCCGGTGACCCCACGCCGGTCGAGGAGCTCGCCCGGCGGCTGCTCGCCCTCGGGCCGCGCGCCGTCGTCGTCACGCGCGGGGAGGACGGGGCGCTCGTGGCCGATGCGGAGGGCGTGACGGCGGTGCCGACCGCGGCGGTCGACGTCGTCGACTCCAACGGCGCGGGCGACAGCTTCAACGCGGCGCTCGCCGTCGCGCTCGGGGAGGGGCGCGACCTGCGCACGGGTGCCGCCTTCGCCGGCGTCGTGGCGGCGCTGTGCTGCGAGCACTGGGAGACGGTGCCGTCCTACCGGACGCGCGCCGAGGTCGAGGGGTTCCTCGCCACCACGAGAGCCACGACGAAGGAGACGGCATGAGAAGCGGACGGATCCTGCACCCCGGGCTCGCCGGGGCGCTCGCGACGCTGGGGCACACCGACGTCGTGCTGGTCACCGACGCCGGGTTCCCCATCCCGAAGGACGCGCACCGCGTCGACCTCGCGCTGACGCGCGGGCACCTCGACGTGCGGACGATCCTGCGGGTGCTGCGGGAGGAGGTCTTCGTCGAGGAGGTGCACCTCGCCACCGAGGTGAAGACGCACCACCCGCGCCTGTACGGCGACGTGCAGGACCTCTTCACCGGCTCGGGCGCCACGTTCCACGGCACGACCCACGAGCACCTCGTCGAGCACTGGGCGCCGCGCGCCAAGGTCGTGGTCCGGTCCGGGTCGTTCGAGCCGTGGGCCAACTTCGCGCTCGTCGCGTCGACCGCGCCGTTCGAGTGGTTCGCCGACGACGACGTGACGATCCTGCCGGAGTACGTCGAGCGGCGGCGGCTGATCGCCGAGGGCGTGCGACCCGAGCTCGGGTAGCACGCACGCCCCCGGCGACCGGCCGGGCTCCGGTCGGGTGACCGTCAGGCGTCGTCGAGCGCCGCCAGCCAGTCGGCCCAGAACGCCTTCCACAGCTCGGCCTCGGCCGCGGAGCCGAGCCGCTCGTGGGTCACGGTGAGCCGCAGCCGGGAGCCGATCGGGTCCAGCGAGAACATCGCGACGCCGTGCTCGCCGTCGCCGTCGGACACGCCGAACCGCGGGCTCTTCACGCCCGGCCGGGACCGGGGTGCGAGCGTGAGGCCGGGTACCAGGTCGGCGCGGCCGGTCTCGTCGTCGAGCAGCGCCCGCAGCGCGTCGCGGTCGACGTCGGTCCGCCGCGAGCGGCTGACCGAGAACGTGCCGTCGGTCCGCTGGCCCGGTACGCGCAGGCCCGTGATGCGCTCGTAGCCGACGGTGACGGACTGCGCCCACCAGCCGGACACGCCGTGCACGTCGACGAGCCAGGCGGCGACGGCGGTGTGCCCGGCGCCGCGGCCGGGCCCGGCGTCCACGAGCGCGACCCACTCGTCCCACCCGCGGCCCGTGCTCTCGCGGATCGTGTCGTCGGAGAGGTCGGGCTCCGAGACCCAGGCGCGGGTCCCGGCGGCGGAGGGCGGGGCGGCCTGGGCGAGGAGGGTGCGGCGCGCGGCGCCGTACTTCTCGCCGGTGGTGGCCATGCGCGCACGGACGCGCTTCTTGAACGACTCCTGCGTGGTCATGAGGACTCCTGCGTGCTCGCTCGGTGCGCCACCCGCGGCTCGCGCCCGCCGGCAGGCACCGGTGAACACGGTGTCCTGACCGCGTCGAGCACTCGAGGTCCCCTCTGCCCCCACCGCTCGCGCGGTCCCGGCGGCGCGAGCGCCGGTCCGGGGGTCGGGCGGGACGCGCCGCCCTGCCGACCAGCATAGGGGCCGCCGCCGCCCGCCGCCCGGGGCGGCGTCAGGCGGCGGGGGAGACCAGCGCGCGCAGCTCGTCGTGGGGCAGGTTCGCGCCGAACGCCGGGGTGCCGGGCTGGAGGCGCGCGCCGGCGGCCAACGGCCCGGCGACGACCGCGTCGAAGCCGAGGCGGTCGACGAGTCCGGCGACCTGCCGCACGTCGTCGGCGTCGTCCCCGGCCACGGCGATCGCCCGGCGCCCCGGCGCCCCGGCGGGCCGCGCCCCGGCGTCCAGGTCGTGGTAGCCCATGTGGTTGAACGCCTTCACGACCCGTGACGCGGGGAGGAAGTCCTGCACGAGCTCGCTCGTCGAGGTGGCCGGGTCGCTGAGGTCGGCCCGGTGCCCGTCCACCTCCCACCAGTAGTTCATGGCGTCGACGACGAGCGTGCCGGCCAGGGCGTCCACGGGCACGGTGCGGTAGCGGCCGAGCGGCAGGGCGAGGACGACGACGTCGGACTTCGCGGCGGCCTCCTGGGCCGTGACGGCCTGCGCCCCCGGGGCGAGCACCTCCACCGTCAGCGCGATCCTCGCCGGGTCGCCCGAGCCCGCGACGAGCACGTGGTACCCGGCGTCCACGGCCAGCCGCGCCAGGACCGTCCCGACCTTGCCCGCGCCGAGGATGCCGATCGTGGCGGGCGCGCCGGGCGCCGGCGACGGGGCGGTCACGCGGCGTCACCGTCCTCGGTGGTGGGCTCGGTGGCGTCCTGCGTCGCGGCGTGCTCGGCCACGAGCTCGCGGACCCGCGGGACCACCTGCGTGCCGTACAGCTCCACGTTGCGCAGCCGGGCCTCGGCGGGCTGCGCGCCGGTGGTGTAGATCATGTCGAAGCGGCCGACGCCGAGCTCGGTGACGGCGGTCGCGATCTTGCGGGCCACGGTCTCCGGCGACCCGATGTACAGCGAGCCGTGCGCCACCTCGGCGTCGTACTCCTCGCGGCGGATCGGCGGCCACCCGCGGGAGGCGCCGATGCGGTCGCGCTGGAGGCGGTAGTGGGGCCAGAAGATCTCGACGGCCTCCTCGTCGGTGTCGGCGACGAACCCGGGGGAGTGCATGCCGACCGGGTGCGCCGTCGTGCCGAGCTGGGCGGTCGCGCGCCGGTACAGGTCGACGTACGGTGCGAACCGGCCCGGCTCGCCCCCGATGATCGCGAGCATCAGCGGCAGGCCGTAGTGCGCCGCGCGGACCACGGACTGCGGCGAGCCGCCCACGCCGACCCAGGTCGACAGGTGGCCGGACTCCGTCTTGGGGAAGACGTCGGCGTCGCGCAGCGCAGGCCGGGTGGTGCCGGACCAGGTCACCGGCTCCTCCTTGAGGAGCTCGGTGAAGAGGTGGATCTTCTCCTCGAAGAGCAGGTCGTAGTCCGCCAGGTCGTAGCCGAAGAGCGGGAACGACTCGGTGAACGAGCCACGCCCGAGGATGACCTCCGCCCGACCGTCCGAGAGGGCGTCGAGGGTGGCGAAGCGCTGGAAGACGCGGACCGGGTCGTCGGAGGACAGCACCGTCACGCCCGACGCGAGGCGGATGCGCTCGGTGCGCGACGCGATCGCCGCGAGCACGGTCTCCGGCGTCGAGATCGCGTACTCGGGCCGGTGGTGCTCGCCGAGGGCGACGACGTCGACGCCCACCTGGTCGGCGAGCACGGCCTCCTCGACGACCTGGCGGATCGCGGCGGCGTGCGAGACGAGCTCGCCGTCGGCGCCGACGGGGCGGTCGCCGAACGAGTCGAGCCCGAGCTGGAGCGTGGTCATGGTGCCCTCCTGTGGCGGTGTCGGTCGCCGGGGGTAACGTCGGAATTGACGTGTCAATTCCCAGTGTCGATCCACCACGGCGGAGGCAGGCATGACCCAGGACCGGGACGGCGCGCGGCGCTCGCCGACGCTCGACCAGCTGCGCACCTGGCGCGAGTTCGTCGAGACCACGGACGCGCTGCGCTCGCGCCTGTCCGCGCGGCTCCAGGCCGAGTCGGGGCTCTCCTCGCCGGACTACGCCGTGCTGCTCGCCCTGCACGACGCCGACGGCCACTGCCTGCGGTCGTCGGCGCTCGCGGACGCCGTCGGCTGGGAGCGCAGCCGCCTGTCGCACCAGGTGGGGCGCATGGAACGGCGCGGCCTGGTCGCCCGGCAGGGGAGCCGGGCGGCCGGCGTCGCGCTCACCGACGAGGGGGCCGCGACGTTCCGCCGGGCGTCCGTCGCGCACCTGCGGGCCGTGCGGCACCTGTTCGTCGACGCGCTGACCGACGACCAGCTCGCCGCCGCCGGCGAGATCGCCGCCGCGCTGCGGGCCGCGCTGGACCGTCCGGGCGGCTGAACCGGCCGGTCGGCCGGGCGCGCGGCCGTCGGTGGCCCGTGCCACGCTCGTCGCATGTCCACCTCTCCCGGGCGCGCCCCGGTGACCCCGCTCGTCGACCTGCACGGCAGGTCCGCGTGGAGCGTGCTCCCGCCGCTCATCCTCGGCTTCTTCATGATCATGGTCGACACGACGATCGTGAACATCGCGATCCCGACCCTGACCGAGCAGTTCTCCGCCTCCCTCATCGAGGTGGGCTGGGTCAACAGCGCCTATCTGCTGTCGTACGCGGTGCTGATGCTCCTCGCCGGGCGGCTCGGCGACCGGTACGGGCAGAAGTCGGTGTTCATCGCCGGGCTGATCGTGTTCACGACCTTCTCGTTCCTGTGCGGGTTCTCCGGCAACATCGGCTCGGAGCCCGAGATCGGCTGGCTCATCGGCTTCCGCGTGGTCCAGGGCGTCGGCGCGGCGATGATGACGCCGCAGACCATGTCGATGATCACCCGCGTCTTCCCGCCCACCCAGCGCGGCGCGGCGATGGGCCTGTGGGGCGCGACCGCCGGCGTCGCGACGCTCGTCGGCCCGCTGCTCGGCGGCGTCTTCGTGGAGACGATCGGCTGGGAGTGGATCTTCTACGTCAACATCCCGGTGGGCGTCGCGGCGCTGTGGTTCTCGGTCGCGCGGCTGCCACACCTCCCGTCGCACGGCACCACGATGGACCCGCTGGGCGTGGTGCTGTCCGTGCTGGGCCTCGCGGCCGTCGTCTTCGGCCTCCAGGAGGGCGAGAACTTCGACTGGGGCCACATCTGGGGGCCGTTCTCCGTGTGGACGCTGGTGGGTCTCGGCGTCCTCGTGCTCGCGGTCTTCGTCTGGTGGCAGCACCGCCTGGGGGCGCGCGCGCTGCTGCCGCTGCGCCTGTTCCGGTCCCGGAACTTCTCCCTCGCCAACGTGGACGGCATGGTCGTCACGTTCGCGATGATCGGCATCTTCTTCCCGCTGACGATCTTCCTGCAGTCGATCCTGGGCCTGACGCCGATCAACGCGGCGCTCGTGATGATGCCCGGCTCGCTCGTGTCCGGCGTCGTCGCGCCGTTCGCGGGCCGGCTGTCCGACCGGGTGCCGGCCAAGTGGGTGGTCGCGGCCGGGTTCGCGGCCATCGCGGGCGCGGTGCTGTGGCTCGCCGCGGTGCTCGACCCGGACCTGTCGCCGTACGCGCTGCTGTGGCCCATGGCGCTGTTCGGCGTCGGCACCGGGCTCACGTTCTCCCCGCTGTCCAACCTGGCCACGTCGGGGCTCGACGCGCGCACGGCCGGCGCCGGCGCGGGCGCGTTCAACACCAACCGGCAGGTGGGCGGGGTCATCGGCTCCGCCGTCGTGGTCGCGACTCTCTCGGCGCGCCTCGGCGTCACCGTCCCCGCGGCCGCGCAGGACGTCGCCGCGCAGCTGCCCGAGCAGTACCGGCAGGCGTTCGTCGACGGCATCTCGCAGGCGAGCGGCAGCCTCGGCACGACGGCGGTCGGGTCCGTGCAGCTGCCGGACTCGGTGCCCGCCTCGGTCGCCGAGCAGGTCGGGGCGGCGGCCCAGCAGGCGTTCTTCGCCGGCTTCGCCGACGCGGCGGCGCAGACGCTGCTGCTGGTGGGCGTGGTGCTCGTCGTCGGGGTGCTCTGCGCGGCGGCGATGTCGCCCGTGCAGCACCGCGAGCCCGTCGCCGCGACGCGCTGACCGGCGGCCACGGGTCCCTCGCACGACGACGGCGCCGCCCCTCCGTGCGGAGGAGCGGCGCCGTCGTCACGTGCCGGGCGCGTCAGGCGCCGACGTCGTCCGTGAAGTCGACGTGCGTGGTGTCCTTCTCGACGAAGAGCGCCACGAGGGTGATGACGGCCATCACCGAGAGGTAGATGCCGACCAGCACCGGCGAGTCCGTGATGCCCCACAGCCAGACCGCGATGAACGGCGCGACGGCGGCACCGAGGATCGACGACACGTTGTACGCGATGGCGGAGCCCGTGTACCGGACGTTCCCCGGGAACAGCTCGGGCAGCATGGCGGCCATCGGGCCGAACGTCAGCCCCATGAGCGTGAAGCCGAGGATGAGGAGCGCCATGACGCCCGTCGTGCCGCCGCCGAACAGCGGCACGAAGAGCAGGCCGAAGACGGCGATCGCGGCCGTGACGACGAGGAGGTGGCCGCGGCGGCCGAACCGCTCCGCGAGCGGGCCGGACACCAGCGTGAAGATGCCGAAGAACACCACGCCGATGATCAGCATCCACAGGAAGTCGACCTTCGCGTAGCCGAGGCCGGGCGGCACGTCAGACGCGGGGGTGGTGCCGTACGTCAGCGTGAACGTGGTCATCAGGTAGAAGAGCACGTAGGTCGCCAGCATGATGAACGTGCCGGAGACGATCTTGCGCCACGAGGTGCGGAAGACGGCGGCGACCGGGACCTTCGCGACGGCGTCGGCCTCGACGACCTTCTGGAAGGCCGGCGTCTCGATGAGCTTGAGGCGCACCCACAGGCCGACGATCACGAGGACGGCGCTGGCGAGGAACGGCACGCGCCAGCCCCAGCTCTGGAACTGCGCGTCGCTGAGCGACGTGGAGAGCCCGATGAACACGAGGTTGGCCAGGATGAACCCGATCGGGGCGCCGAGCTGGGGGAACGTGCCCCAGATGGCGCGCTTTCCGGCGGGGGCGTTCTCCGTGGCCAGCAGCGCGGCGCCGCTCCACTCGCCACCGAGGCCCAGGCCCTGGCAGAAGCGGCAGAGCACGAGGACGGTGGGGGCGAGCACGGTCCAGCCCGGCGTCGAGGCGCTGGGGATGAGACCGATGACCACGGTCGCGATGCCCATGGTCAGGAGCGACGCGACGAGCGTGCGCTTGCGGCCGATCCGGTCGCCGAAGTGGCCGAAGAGGACCGACCCGACGGGCCGGGCGACGAACGCCGCGCCGAACGCGGCGAACGACGCGAGCAGCGCCGTCGTGCCGTCCTGGTTCGGGAAGAACAGCGCGGGGAAGACGAGCGTGGCCGCGGTGGCGTACGCGTAGAAGTCGTAGAACTCGATGGAGGTGCCGATGAGCGACGCGACGACGACGCGGCCGCGCGAGTTGACGGCCGGCGTCGGCGCGCTCGTGGCACCCGACGTGACGGAGGTGGTCATGGTCGACGACCGTACGACCGTCATCCCGTATCATGAACAGTTGTCTCAAGATATGAATCGCGTCCCGCTGCGTGCCGGTGCCCGCCGCGTGAAGGTGTGGTGAACGTGAATAAGCCCGCCGGGGCGCGTGTTGGCACCACCGTGCCGGGCGAGGCAGGATCGACGGCGCGCTGGGACGACGGCATCGACCACGTCCCGGGACCACTGCATCCGTAACGACGGGACGAACACGACGACATGAACGATCTGCTGCACGTCAACGGCGGGACCCCTCTCGAGGGCACGATCACGGTGCGGGGGGCGAAGAACTTCGTCTCCAAGGCGATGGTGGCGTCGCTGCTGGGCGAGTCGGCGAGCGTCCTGCGCAACGTGCCGCAGATCCGTGACGTGGGCGTGGTCACGGGCTTGCTCGAGCTGCACGGAGTGACGGTGAAGTCGGACCCGGACGCCGGGATCCTCGACCTCGACCCGTCGAACGTGGAGTCGGCGCACGTGGCGGACATCGACGCGCACGCGGGCTCGAGCCGCATCCCGATCCTGTTCTGCGGGCCGCTGCTGCACCGGTTGGGTGAGGCGTTCATCCCCGACCTGGGCGGCTGCCGGATCGGCGACCGGCCGATCAACTACCACCTGGACATCCTGCGCCAGTTCGGCGCCGTGGTGGACAAGATGCCCAACGGCATCCAGCTGCGCGCCCCGCGCCGGCTGCAGGGCACGAAGATCTCGCTGCCGTACCCGTCGGTGGGCGCCACGGAGCAGCTGCTGCTGACGGCGGTGCGTGCCGAGGGCATCACGGAGCTGACCGGTGCGGCGATCGAGCCCGAGATCATGGACCTGATCGCGGTGCTGCAGAAGATGGGCGCGATCATCTCGGTGGACACCGACCGGGTGATCCGGATCGAGGGCGTCGACCGCCTCGAGGGGTACTCGCACACGGCGCTGAGCGACCGGATCGAGACGGCGTCGTGGGCGTCGGCGGCCCTGGCCACCGGTGGCGACGTGACGATCAAGGGCGCCACGCAGCCGGAGATGATGACCTTCCTCAACACGTTCCGGAAGGTGGGCGGCCGGTTCGACGTGCAGGAGGACGGGATCCGGTTCTGGCACCCGGGCGGGGACCTGGACTCGATCGTGCTCGAGACGGACGTGCACCCGGGGTTCATGACGGACTGGCAGCAGCCGCTCGTCGTGGCCCTCACGCAGGCCAAGGGCCTGTCGATCGTGCACGAGACGGTGTACGAGAACCGGTTCGGGTTCACCGACGCGCTGCGGAAGATGGGCGCGACGATCCAGGTCTACAAGGAGTGCCTGGGTGGCCGTGACTGCCGGTTCGGGCAGCGCAACTTCCACCACTCCGCCGTGATCTCCGGCCCGACGCCGCTGTCCGCGGCGGACATCGTGGTGCCGGACCTGCGGGGCGGGTTCTCCCACCTGATCGCGGCGCTCACGGCCAAGGGGACCTCCACGGTGCGGGGGATCAGCCTGATCGACCGTGGGTACGAGTCGTTCCAGGACAAGCTCGTCGCGCTCGGCGCCGACGTCTCCCGCGGCTGAGGCGCCTCGATCACCGAGGCCGGGCGGTAGGCTCTGGCCCCGTGCCGATCGCCCGTCCTGACTCCCGTGGTTACCGCCTCGTCGCGCGCATCGTGCGGCCGCTGCTGTTCTCGATGGTCCGCTACGACTGGGACGGCGGCGAGGAGAACCTGCCCCGCGAGGGCGGGTTCATCGCCGCCGCCAACCACGTCACCGAGTACGACGCGCTGACGCTGGCGCACTACCTCTTCGACAAGGGGTTCGAGCCGCGGATCCTCGCGAAGCGCGGCCTGTTCACCGCACCGGTGGTCGGGTCCGTGCTGCGGGCGACGCGGATGATCCCGGTGGACCGCGGCACGTCCGCGGCCGCCCGGTCGCTCGAGGACGCGGGCAACCAGCTCGGCAGCGGCGCCTGCGTGGCGATCCTGCCCGAGGGCACGCTCACGCGGGACCCCGACCTGTGGCCGATGGAGGGCAAGACCGGGCTGGCACGGCTGGCGCTGGCCAGCCGCCTGCCGGTCGTGCCCGTCGCCCAGTGGGGCGCCCACAAGATCCTGCCGCGGTACGGGCGCCTGCTGCGGCCGTTCCCGCGCAAACCCGTGACGATCGTCGCCGGCCCGCCCGTGGACCTGTCCGACCTGTACGACCGGCCGATCGACACGCAGAGCCTGCGCGAGGCCACCAACCGCGTCATGGACGCGATCACCGTGCAGCTCGCCGAGATCCGCGGCGAGACGGCCCCGCCCACCCGCTTCGACCTGCGCAAGCACCCCGAGTACGAACGCAAGCAGACCGTCTACCCGCCCGTGGAGCGCCCATGACGAACCCGACCACCGCACCCCCGTCCGGGAACCCGTCGGCGCCGACCCGTGTCGCCGTCCTGGGCTCGGGGTCCTGGGGGACGACCTTCGCGATGGTCCTCGCCGACGCGGGCTGCGACGTCCGGCTGTGGGGCCGGGACGCGGCCGTCGCCGACGAGGTCACGACCCGGCGCACCAACGGCAAGTACCTGCCCGGCATCGAGCTGCCCGCGATGACGGGCACCACCGACGCCGCCGCGGCGCTGGCCGGCGCGCAGATCGTCGTCGTGGCGGTGCCGTCGCAGGTGTCGCGCGCCACGCTCACCGGCCTGCGCGACCTCGTCGAGCCCGACGCCGTGATCGTCTCCCTGATGAAGGGCGTGGAGCTCGGCACGGACGAGCGCATGAGCCAGGTCATCGTCGAGGCGCTCGACGTGCCGCTCTCGCGCGTGGCCGTCGTCTCGGGACCGAACCTCGCGGCCGAGATCGCCCGGCGCCAGCCCACGGCGACCGTGGTGGCGTGCTCCGACGAGTCGGCGGGGCGGTTCGTCGCCGAGGCCTGCTCGAACTCCTACTTCCGCCCGTACACCAACGACGACGTGGTCGGCGTGGAGCTGTGCGGCGCGGTGAAGAACGTCGTCGCGCTGGCCGTCGGCATGGCGCAGGGCCGCGGCTTCGGCTCGAACACGGTCGCGACCGTCATCACGCGCGGCCTGGTCGAGATCACGCGCCTCGGCCTCGAGCTCGGGGCCGACGCCGCGACCTTCGCGGGCCTGGCGGGCATGGGCGACCTGGTGGCGACGTGCACCTCGCCGCTGTCGCGCAACAACACCCTCGGCCGCCACATCGGCGAGGGCATGACGCTGGAGGAGGCGGTCGCGGCCACCGGCACCACGGCGGAGGGCGCCAAGTCCTGCCGCTCCGTGCTCGACCTCGCCGCCAAGCACGGCGTCGACATGCCGATCACCGCCGGCGTCGTCGCGGTGCTCTACGAGGGCCTCCCGGTGGAGGAGATGGCCCGCGGCCTGCTCGCCCGCCCCCAGAAGTCCGAGGGCGTCGACGCCTGACGGCGGGGAACGCTCCCCGCCCGACCTCCGCAGCGCGGTCGTCGGACCGCGCCCGTACGGTGGCGCCATGACTCCCGGTCCCCGGCCCGTCCTGGTGTTCGACGTCCTCGGCACGCTGGTCGACCAGGCGGGGAGCCTGGAGGCCGAGGTGCAGGGTGCGGGGCTCGACGCGGGGGCCGCGCGCGACGTCGTCGCGACGTGGCTCGGCCGGGTCGCCGACCGGGAGCGGGAGGTGGTCGCGGGGCGTCGGGACTTCGTGCCGAGCGGTGACCTGGACCGCGAGGTCCTCGCCGGGCTGGCCGCCGAGGGCGCGCTGCCGGCGCCCGTCGTCGCCCGCCTCGCGACCGCCGCGCAGCGGCTGCGTCCCTGGCCCGACTCCGTGGCGGGCGTGGCGGCCCTGGCGCGGGACTTCACCGTGCTCGGCCTGTCCAACGCGGACCACCGCACGCTCGCCGCGCTGCGCGCGGACGCCGGCCTGGCGTGGCATCGGGCGCTGTCGGCCCAGGACGCGGGCACCTACAAGCCGGCACCGGAGGTCTACGCCGCGGCGGTCGCCGCTGCCGTGCCGGCGCCCGCGCCGACAGGGACGGCGGGGCCGCCCGTGCTGGTCGCCGCGCACGCATGGGACCTGCGTGCCGGGGCCGCCGCGGGGATGCGCACCGCCTACGTGCCGCGGCCGCAGGGCGACGCCCCGCGGGACGACGACGCGTTCGACCTGTACGCCGCCGACCTGGCGGACCTGCGCGGACGCCTGCTCGCCGGGGAGCTGCGGTCGCCGGTCGCCTGAGGGCGCGGGCCCGACCCGGGCGCGGTCAGCCGCGGCCGGCGCCGGAGCGCAGGGCCTGGTCGAGGTCCGCCCAGAGGTCCTCGACGTCCTCGACGCCCACGGACAGGCGCAGCAGGTCCTCGGGCACGGTCGGGGACTCGGTCGCGAACCGCCGCCGCCGCTCCAGCGTGGACTCGACGCCGCCGAGCGACGTGGCGGGCACCCAGAGCCGCACGGCGGCGACCACGGCGTCGGCGGCGGCGGGTCCGCCGTGCGGGCGGACGCCGAGGATCGCGCCGAAGCCGTTCATGAGGCCGGCGGCGCGCTCGTGGCCGGGGTAGCCGGGCAGCGACGGGTGCCGCACCTCGGCCACGCCGGGGTGCGCCGCGAGGCGTCGGGCGAGCTCCGCCGCCGACGCGCTCGCCCGCTCCACGCGCAGGTGCAGCGTCCGCAGGCCGCGCAGCGCCAGCCACACCTCCATCGGTCCGGGGATGGCGCCGTGCAGCGTCCGGTACGCGCGCAGGCCGGCGGCGATCTCGTCGTCGCGGGTGACGGCGGCGCCGAGCACGACGTCGGAGTGGCCCGCCAGGTACTTGGTCACCGAGTGCACGACGACGTCCGCGCCGAGGTCCAGCGGGCGCTGGCCGAGCGGCGTCGCGAACGTGTTGTCGACGACGGTGCGCACGCCGCGCTCGCGAGCGGCCGTGAGGATCGCGGGCAGGTCCGCGACCTCGAGCATGGGGTTGGTCGGCGACTCGGCGAGGAGCACGTCGGCGCCGTCGAGCGCCGCGACCACCTGCGCGGTGTCGGCGACGTCGACGCGGCGCACGTCGACGCCGTGCCGAGCGGCGAGGTCGTCGAGGTAGCCCAGCGACACCTGGTAGGCGTGCCGCGGCACCACGACCGCGCCGCCGTCGGGCACGTCGCCGACGGCCGCGATCACGGCCGCCATGCCCGAGCCGAACACGACGCCGTGCGGGGCGCCCTCCAGCGCGGCGAGGGCGTCCTCGAACGGGTGCCACGTCTCGGTGTCCATCCGCGTGTACAGCAGCTCGCCGGGGCCGGTCACGCCCTGGTTGACGTAGGTGGAGCTCAGCACGACCGGCGGGTTCACCGGCCCGCCCTGGACGCGGGGCGGCCGGCCGGCCGTGACGGCGAGGGTGGCGGGGGACAGCGGCACCTGCGGTCCGTGCGGGTCGTGCGTCATGGCCGCAGGGTACGACGGGGCACCCGGCCGGCGACGCGCCGTCCCACCGACCTGTCAGGACGAGCGCGCGGTATACCCGGCGCGCGCCCTGACCGCCCTGAGTCACGCGAGTTGTCAGGATGAGCGCACGGCATACCGCGCGCTCGTCCTGACAACGCAGGTCAGACGGCGGCGCGCGGCTCGACGAGGCGGGCCAGCAGCTCGACCAGCAGCCGCTCGACCAGCGGCGCGGGCAGCGCCTCGACGAGCGCGAGCAGCGGCGCCATGGGCCCGACGCCCGGCGCCGCGTCGGGGTCGCCGCCGACCGTGCCCAGCCCGATCCCGTCCAGGAGCGCCGCGGCCGTCGCGGAGTCGAGGGTCGCGGTGGGGTCGAGGGGCGGGAGGGCACCGAGCAGCGCGCCGGCGTCGGGCCGCGGCCGCCCGCGCACCTCGTCGGCGGCGGCGTGCAGCACCGGCACCAGCTCGTCCAGCACGCCCTCGGTGACGGGGGTGACGGTGAGGTGCGTGGTGTGCGGCAGCCGCGTGCCGTCGGCCTGGTCGAGGCCGGGCTGCGCCTGGAGGACCCAGCCGCGGCGCGCCACGGCGTCGGCCCACACGTGCGGGTCGACGCGCCGGTCCGCGGGCACCGCGGCGTCGGCGGCCACGGCCAGCAGCGGGCCGACGGGCGAGCCGACGACGCAAAGCCCGTCGATCCCGGCCGGACCGTCGACGGCGTCGCGCAGCGCGAGGGTGGCACGCCGGGCGCGGCCGGCGAGCGTCGCGAGCCCGTCCGTACCGAGGGCCTGGAGGATCGCCCACGCGGCGGCGAGCGGGCCGCCCGAGCGCGAGCCCAGCAGCGTCGGGTTGACGACGGGGTAGCCGGGCCACCGGGTGGTGGCGAAGTACTGCGCCCGCTGGCGGTCGCGGTCGCGGTGCAGCAGCACGGACGCGCCCTTGGGGGCGAACGCGTACTTGTGCAGGTCGGCGCTCACGCTGGTCACGCCGGGCACGCGCAGGTCCCAGGCGGGTAGCCCGGGCCAGAAGGGCAGGGCGAAGCCGCCGATGCACGCGTCCACGTGCAGCGGCACGCCGTGGTCGGCGGCGAGCGCCGCGACGTCGGCCACCGGGTCGGCGGCGGCGTGCGGGTAGGACGGCGCGGAGACGACGACGAGCGCGACGTCGGCCGCGCCCGCGGGGCCGCCGGTCAGGCGCGCGCCGAGCGTCGCGGCGTCGACGGCGCCCGCCGTCGGGCCGTCGGCGGCGACGTGCACGAGGTCGAGCTCCAGCCCGTAGAGATGGGCGGCCTTGTGGAACGCGGCGTGCACCGTGACCGGGGCGACGAGCCGGGGGCGTGCCTCGCCCGGCCGCAGACCGCGGGCGGCGAGCCAGGTGTCCCGCGCGGACTGCACCGCGAGCAGGCAGCTCTCCGTGCCGCCGCTCGTCACGCTGCCGACGGTGTCCGCGTCGCCGCCGAGCAGGTCGCGCGCGAACGCGACGACGTCGCGCTCCAGGGCGGCCACCGAGCCGAACGTCGTGGGGTCGAGGCCGTTGACGGGCTGCATCGCGCGCGCCGCGTCGCCGGCGAGCGCGTCCAGCTCGGGGACGCCTGGGTCGTACACGTAGCTGAGCACCCGGCCGCCGTGGGTGGGCGCGTCGCGGTGGCGCAGGGCGGCCAGCGCCGCGAGCACGGCGGCGGGGTCCTGGGCCAGGTCGAACGGATCGTCGCGCGCGTCGGCGGGCAGGGCGGGGCGGTTCACGGGGCCTCCTGGGGACGGGGAGAGGGGGCGTCGGCCCGGGTGGGGTCGGGGGCGGCGGGGTCGGGCGCGCTGTCGGGCGCGTCGTCGTGCGCGTCGATGTCGCGCCGGCGCAACGGGTAGCGGCCGAGGGGCACGAGGCTGGCGACCACGAGCAGCGCGGGCAGGAGGCTGAACGACGCGACGATGCCGAGCACGGCGGCGGGCGGCTGGTCGACGGCCTGAGCGCCGGTGGACTCCACGTAGCCGGTGACGGCGAGCACCACGGTCAGCAGGGTGGTGCCGAGGGCCATGCCGGTGGTCTCGCCCGCGGTCCAGATGCCGCCGAACGCGCCGGCACGGTCGGTCCGCGTCACGCGGGCGTCGTGCGCGATGACGTCGGGCAGCATCGCCATCGGCAGCGACTGCATGCCCGCGTACGCCGCGCCGGCGAGGGCCACGGGTGCGTACACCCAGGCACCGGGCGCCCAGGCGAGGGGCAGCAGCGCGAGCGCCGCGACGGCGAACAGCACCGACGCCAGGCGGAACGCGCGCTCCTTGCCGGTGCGACGGGCGAGCACGCCCCACGCGGGTGTCACGACGAGCGCCGGCCCCACGAGGGCGACGAACAGGAACGTCACCGCGGCCGTGTCGTCCTGGACCCAGGTCGCGACGTACTGGGCGCCCGCGAGCATGGCGCCGGTGGCGAGCGCCTGCAGCACGAAGGCGCCGAGCAGGGTGCGGAACGGGCGGCTCGAGCGCAGCAGCCCGAGCCCCTCGCGGTAGTGCGCGGCGAGCCGGGGGCGGGCCGGGACCGGCCGCGGCGGGGCGGGCGGTCCCGCGGAGCGCTCGACCGTCGACGCCACGAGCAGCGCCGCCCCGAGCACCAGCGACGCGGCCACCGCCATCAGCAGGTACCCGAGCCGCTCGTCGTCGCCCCCGAGGCCCCGCAGCGCGGGCCCGCCGCCGCCGAACAGCAGGATCGCTGCGGTGAGCACCACGACCCGCGCGGTGAGCAGGCGCGTGCGGGCGTCGTAGGTGCCGGCGAGCTCGGCGGGCAGGGCGATGTACGGCACCTGGAACAGGCTGAACGCCGTCGCCGCCGCGAGGAAGGCGAGGAGCACCCAGGTCGCCGCTCCCGCCGGGGCGAGGCCGGCCGGCACGGCGAACGTCAGGGTGAAGAACACCGGCAGGGCGAGGCCGCCCACGACCATGAGGCGCCGGCGGCGCCCGGTGCGGGCGCGCTCGCGGTCGCTGGCCGCGCCGATCAGCGGGTCGATGACGACGTCCCACACCTTCGCCGCGGTGACGAGCAGACCGGCGAGCCCGGCCGCGACGCCGAGGGTGTCCGTGAGGTAGAAGACCAGCACCAGGCCGGGGAGCGTCGCGAACCCGCCGGTGCCGACGGACCCGACGGCGTACCGGGCGACCGTGCCCCTGCGCAGCGTCATGACGCGGGATCGTAGCGGTCCGGGAATGCCGCGGGGCCCGCCGTCCTTGTGCCCACTGTGACCCAGGCGACGAACTCTGCCCCGGCCGGCCTCGCGCTCGGCTCCCTCGACCTCGCCGGAGCGCCGCTGGTGCTCGGCGGCAACGTGTTCGGCTGGACGGCCGACGACGCCGCGTCCTTCGCGGTCCTCGACGCGTTCGCCGACGCCGGTGGGCGCATGCTCGACACCGCCGACGGGTACTCCGCCTGGGTGCCGGGCAACTCCGGGGGCGAGAGCGAGGCGACGATCGGCCGCTGGCTCGCGCGCACGGGCCGGCGCGACGACGTGCTGGTCGCGACCAAGGTCTCCGCGCACCCGCAGTTCCGCGGGCTGGCGGCGGCGAACGTCCGGGCCGCGGCGGAGGCGTCGCTGAAGCGCCTGGGCACCGACCGCATCGACCTGTACTACGCCCACTTCGACGACGCCGACACCCCGATCGAGGAGACGGCGGCGGCGTTCTCCGCCCTCGTCGACGACGGCCTCGTGCGCGAGATCGGCGTCTCCAACTACACGCCGGGGCGGATCGACGAGTGGTTCGCCGCCGTCGACGCGGCGGGCCTGCGCCGTCCCGTGGCCCTGCAGCCGCACTACAACCTCGTGGAGCGCGGCTTCGAGGACGGGCTGCGCCAGGCCGCCGAGCGCCACGCGCTCGGGGTGCTGCCGTACTACGCGCTCGCCTCCGGCTTCCTCGCCGGCACCTACCGCGACGGCGAGGCACCCGACAGCCCCCGTGCCCAGGGCGCCGCGCGCTACCTCGACGACCGCGGGCGGCGCGTGCTGGCCGCGCTCGACGACGTCGCCGCCGCCCACGACGCGCCCGTCGCGTCCGTCGCGCTGGCCTGGCTGCGCGCGCAGCCGACCGTCGTCGCGCCTATCGCCAGCGCCCGGCACACGGGCCAGCTCGGCGCCCTGCTGCGCTCGATGACGCTGGAGCTCACCCCCGACGAGCTCGCCCGGCTGGACGGCGCCTCCGCCTGAACCGTCCGGAGCCGTCAGGGCCAGGCGCACGTTTCCGCGCACGTGGTCCTGACGGCTCGGGCGGTCGTCAGTCCTCGAGGGGGCCGAGCACGGCCTGCGCGACGGTCGAGTGGGCGGACTCGTCGTCGGACGGGTGGAAGATGCCGGCGAGCACGTCGCGGTAGAGCCGGCCGAGCTCGGAGCGGTTGAAGTACGTGGACCCGCCGGAGCAACGGATCGCCTCGTCCACCACCTGGCGGGCCGTCTCCGTCACGCGCACCTTGAGCCCCGCCGTCGAGCGGAAGAAGCCGGCACCTGACCCGGACCGCACGTCGACCTGGGCGTCGACCTCCCCCGCCACGAGGTCGAGCTGCGGCCACAGGCCGTCCAGCGCGAGGGCGGCGGTGCCGATGCGCCAGCGGATGTCCGGGTCCTGCGAGTACGCCTTGCCGGTCTTCATCGAGCGCCGCTTCCCGACCGTCTCGACGGCGAGCGCCAGCGCGCGGTCGGCGATCCCCAGGTAGACGCTCGCGAGCAGGATCTCGAAGCTGGTGAAGATCCCCAGCACGTACGGGTCGAGGCTGGGGCCGGGCTCGATGCGCCGCAGCACGCGGTCGGCGGGGGCGTGGGCGCCGTCGAGCACGGTGGTGCAGGACTGCGACGCCCGCATGCCGAGCGTGTCCCAGTCGTCCTTGATCTCGAAGCCGCCGCCGTCACGGGTGACGAACGCGTGCACGATGCGCGGGTCGTCGGGGTCGGTCGCGTCGTCCAGGCCCATGACACCGAGACGCGTCCAGCCGGGGGAGTTGGACGTGAAGATCTTCGTGCCGTGGAAGGAGTACCCGCCGTCGCCGTCGGGGCGGGCCTCGGTGCGCGAGCCGAGCAGCACCAGGTCGTTGCCCGCCTCGGAGTAGCCGAAGCCGAAGACCTCGCCGTGCGCCGTCTCCTCGAGCAGCCAGTCGAGGGAGGAGTCGCCGCGCTCGTGCAGGAACCGGGCGACGCCCACCCACACGTGGTGCATGTTCACCGCCAGGGCCGTGGCGGGCGCCGCGCCGGCGAGCCGGGCCTGCTCGCGCGCGGCCTCGCGCAGGGTCAGGCCGGCGCCCCCCAGGTGCTGCGGGACCATCGCCTGCAGGTACCCCGCCGCCTTGAGGTCGGCGAGGTCGTCGGCGAAGAACGCGTTCTCGCGGTCGTACGCCGCCGCACGGCCGCGGATCGTCTCCAGCAGCTCGTCGGTGAGGATCTGGCGCGGGGCGGAGAGCGGCGAGGGGAAGGACGACGGCGCGGCGTCCGGCGAGGTCACAGGCATGACCTCACCGTACGCCGCGCCCTGGCTCAGACGTCCGCCGTCGCCTCCTGCCCCTGCGGCAGCAAACGGTGCAGCACGTCCGCCAGCGTGACGACGCCGAGCGTGCGCCCGTCGCGCCGCACCAGCGCGAGCTGCTCTCCCGCCTCGCGCAGCAGCGAGATCGCCGCGTGCACGGTGGTCGCCGCGTCGAGCACGAACGGCGCGCGCGCCACGGGTGCCACGGGGGCGCCGTCGTCGAGCAGCAGGGTGTCGCGCACGTGCACGACGCCGGCCACCTCACCCTCGGCACCGCCGTCGCGCAGCAGGATGCGCAGGTGGCCGGACGCCACGGACGCGGCGCGCACGTCGGAGGCCGTGGCGTCCGCGGCGACAGAGGTGGGGCGTGCCCCCGCCGGCACCAGCGCGTCGACGGTGAGGGTCTCGAGCTCGAGCGCCCCGGCGATCTGCGTGGAGTACGTGGCGTCGAGCGCGCCGACGTTCACGGAGTGCTCCACGAGGTGCCGCAGGGTGGCCGGGTCGTGACCCGCCTCGATGTGGTCCACCGGCTCCACGCCGACGGCACGCAGGCACTGGTTGGCCAGCGCGTTGAGCCAGCGCAGCACGGGCCGGGTGACCCACATGAACGCCCGCATCGGCAGGGCGAGGAGCGTCGCGGACGCCTCCGGGTGCGCGATGGCCCACGACTTGGGCGCCATCTCGCCCACCACGAGGTGCAGGAACGTCACGAGGATCAGCGCGAGCACGAAGCCCGCGACGTCGGCCACCCAGTACGGCGCGCCCCACGCCGCGAACAGCGGCGTGAGCCAGTGGTGGACCGCCGGCTTGGTCACGGCGCCGAGCGCCAGGGTGCAGGCGGTGATGCCGAGCTGCGACCCGGCGAGCAGCAGCGTGAGCTCGGACGAGCTGCGCAGCGCGGCCCGGGCGGACCGGCTGCGCGGGGCGGCGTCCTCCAGCCGGTGGCGGCGCGCCCCGAGCAGGGCGAACTCCACGGCCACGAAGAACGCGCTGAGCGCGATGATCACGACGGTCGCGACGACGACGACCCAGGGGTTGCTCATCGGTCGTCCTCCTTCGCGAGGTCGGGCGTGGCGTCCGGGGCGGGCCCGACCGTGCCCTCCGCGGTGCCCTCGAACAGCCGCACGCGCACCAGGTGGGGCACGTGCCGCTCGACCGAGATCACGTCGACCTCGAGCCATCGGCGGCGGGGTTCGTCGTGCACCAGGTCCGCCGGGTCCGGCGGGAGGTCGACCCTCACCGCGTCTCCCGCGCGGGGCAGCGCGCCCGTCTGCGCGATGAGCAGCCCGGCGACCGTCTCGTGGTCGCCGCGCGGCAGGTCGTGCCCGATGGCGCGCTCCGCCTCGTCCAGGTGGACGTCGCCGCCCATCACCCAGGCGCCGTCGTCCTCGTGCGCCACGGTGACCGGCAGGTCCGGGTCGTGCTCGTCGGTGATCTCGCCGACGAGCTCCTCGGCGAGGTCCTCGAGGGTGAGCACGCCCGCGAGGCCGCCGTACTCGTCGACGACGACGGCGAGCTGGTTGCGGGTGCGCGTCAGCTCGGTGAGGGCGTCCGGCAGCGCCATGAGGGTGGGCAGCACGGTGACCGGCCGCATGAGGTCGGTGACGGGAGCGGCGTCGTCGAGGCCGGTGCGCAGCAGGTCGGTGAGCTGGACGACGCCGAGCGCGCGGTCCTCGGCGTCCACCACCGGGTAGCGGGAGTGGCCGCCGGACATGAGCGTGCGCAGCTCGCCCACGGTGAGGGCAGGGTCGACGGTGCCGACGCGCGAGCGCGGGATCATGGCGTGCTCGACGTCGTGCTGCGGGAAGTCGAGGATGCGGTCGATCAGCACCGACAGGTCGTCGGGGAGGTCGCCGCTCTCGCGCGAGTCGGCCACGATGTGCTCGAGGTCGCGGGCGGTGGCGGAGTGCTCGACGTCGTGCACCGGCTCGATCTTCAGCACGCGCAGCAGCGCGTTCGACGCCTTGTCGAAGATCGCGATGAGCCAGCCGAGGACCGTGAGGTACGCCGTCGTCGAGCCGGCCAGGCGCAGGGCCGTGGGCTCCGGCCGGGCGATGGCGAGGTTCTTCGGGAACAGCTCGCCGAACAGCATCTGCACCAGCGTCGAGACGGCGAGCGCCGCCACCGTGCCGACGGCCACGCCGACCCCGGTCGGGACGCCGACGCCGCCGAGCATCGTGCCCAGCGCGTCGCCCACCAGGGGCTCGGCGACGTAGCCGACCAGCAGGCCGGTCACGGTGATGCCGAGCTGGGCGCCCGAGAGGACGAAGGACGTGCGGCGCGTGACGGCGAGGGCGCGCTTCGCGGTCGCGTCACCGGCCTCCGCGCGGGCGGCGAGCCGGGAGCGGTCCACGGTCATGTAGGCGAACTCCTGGGCGACGAAGTAGGCCGTCGCCGCCGTGATCACGAGGATCACCAGGATGCCGAGGAGGAGGGAGAGGACGGCGGTCACCGGGGGCGCACCGCCTCAGGGTCGGCAGGAGTCGAGGGCTGCGGGGAGCCCGGACTATGACTGGGGTCGTCGGCGGGCGCGGCCTGATCCTCGGCCGGGGGCGCCGCGATGGCGTTCGAGTCGTTCGTGATGTCCACGATCGCCCCAACGACGCTCCCGCGCCATCGGTTCCCGGCGCTACGCTCCCGTGCACACGGTCGACGAGGACCGTGCCGCACGAAGGGACCGCCATGTCCGAGACCAGCGCCGACACCGCCGTCGGCCGCAGCGCCGACACCAGCAGCACCGACCGTTCCGTCATCCGCAGCCCGCACGCCGACGTCGAGATCCCCGACGTCAGCCTCTACGACTTCCTCTTCGCGTCCCTCGCCGCCGCGGACGTCGACCGGGTCGCGCTGGTCGACGGCCCGAGCGGCGGCAGGATCACCTACGGGGAGCTGCGCGACCGCGTGGGGGCGATCGCCGGGGCGTTCGCCGCCCGGGGCCTGGGCGTCGGGGACGTGGTGGCCCTGCACAGCCCCAACGTGCCCGCCTTCGTCGCCGTCTTCCACGGGCTGCTGCGGGCCGGCATCACGGTGACCACGATCAACGCGCTCGCGTCGGGGCGCGAGGTCGCCAAACAGCTCGGGTCGTCCGGGGCGAGGGCGCTCGTGACCGTCTCGGCCCTGCTGCCGGCGGCCGAGGCCGGCGCCGACGCCGTAGGGATGGCGGCCGCCGACGTCGTCGTGCTCGACGGCGCGGACGGCCACCCGTCGCTCGGGGAGCTCCTCGCGGGCGGCCACGCCGCGCCCGACGTCGCGTTCGACCCCCGCACGCACCTCGCCGTCCTGCCCTACTCGTCGGGCACGACGGGGCTGCCGAAGGGCGTGATGCTGACCCACCGCAACCTCGTGGCGAACGTGGTGCAGACGGAGGCGTACCTGCCCCTCGCACCTGACGACGTCGTCCCCGCGGTCCTGCCGTTCTTCCACATCTACGGCATGACGGTGCTCATGAACGGCGCGATCTACCAGCGCTCGGCGCTCGTCACCCTGCCGCGGTTCGACCTCGCCGAGTACCTGCGCGTCGTCGAGCAGCACCGGGCCACCGTGCTGTTCGTCGCGCCGCCCATCGCGCTGGCGCTCGCCAAGCACCCGGCGGCCGCCGGCCGGGACCTGTCCAGCGTGCGGATCCTCATGTCGGGGGCGGCCCCGTTCGACGAGCACCTGGCCGAGGCGGTGGGCCGCCGCCTGCCGGGCGCCCGGGTGCTGCAGGGGTACGGGATGTCCGAGATGTCGCCGGTCTCGCACGTCGTGCCCGTCGACCGCACCGACATCTCCCCGGGCACCGTCGGCCTGCTGGTGCCCAACATGCTGGCCAAGGTCGTCGACCCGGCGACGGGCGAGGCGATCGCGCTGCCCGAGGTCGGCGTCAGCGCGCCCGGCGAGCTGCTGTGCTCCGGTCCGAACGTCATGGTCGGCTACCTCGCCGACGAGCAGGCCACCCGGGACACGCTCGAGCCCGACGGCTTCCTGCACACCGGCGACATCGTGACGGTCGACGCGGACGGCGCGTTCACGGTGGTCGACCGCCTCAAGGAGCTCATCAAGCACAAGGGGTACCAGGTGGCGCCCGCCGAGCTGGAGGCGCTGCTGCTCACGCACCCCGAGATCGCGGACGCGGCCGTGATCGGCGTGCCGGACCCGGAGTCGGGGGAGGTGCCGAAGGCGTTCGTCGTGCGGGCCGAGGGCAGCAGGCTCGACGGCGGCGACGTGCAGGCCTTCGTCGCCGAGCACGTCGCCCCGTACAAGAAGGTGCGGGTCGTGGAGTTCGTCGACGCGGTCCCGAAGTCCGCGGCGGGGAAGATCCTGCGCAAGGAGCTGCGCGCCCGCTGAGGTGGTGGGGACGGCGGGTCCGGGTCCGGTAGGTTGGGCGGCGATGTCCGACGCCACCGCCGCTCCCACGAGCCCCGTTCCTGCCGTCCCGCCCGCGGGCGACGGTGCCCCGCGCAAGACCCGCGTCGCCGTGCTGTTCGGCGGTCGCTCGGGCGAGCACGCCATCTCCGCGTCCACCGCGGCCGGCGTGCTGCGCGCGATCGACCGCGACCGCTACGACGTCGTGCCCGTGGGCATCACGCGCGAGGGGCGCTGGGTGATCGCCGCCGACGACCCGGAGCGGTGGCAGATCACCGACGGCCGGCTGCCGGAGGTGACCGCCGACTCGGGCGCCGAGGTCGTGCTGTCGCTCACCCAGGGCGAGCGCACCCTGCGCGTGCTGGAGCCGGGCCAGGTGCCCGCGCTGCTCGGCGAGGTCGACGTCGTCTTCCCGCTGCTGCACGGGCCGTTCGGCGAGGACGGCACGGTGCAGGGCCTGCTGGAGCTGTCGGACGTGCACTACGTCGGCGCGGGCGTGCTCGCCTCGGCGGTCGGCATGGACAAGCACTTCATGAAGCTCGTGCTCGCCGGCCAGGGCCTCGCCGTCGGCCCGTACGTCGTGATCCGGCCGCGGGAGTGGGAGCGGGACCGCGCCGCGTGCGTCGCCGCCGTCGAGCCGCTCGGCCTGCCGCTGTTCGTCAAGCCCGCCCGCGCGGGGTCGTCGCTCGGCATCACGCGCGTGGACGACCTGGCCGACCTGCCCGCCGCCGTCGACGCCGCGCGCGAGCACGACCCCAAGGTGGTCGTCGAGGCAGGGATCGACGGCCGCGAGATCGAGTGCGCCGTGCTCGGCGGGCACGACGGCGCGCGGGCGCGGGCGTCGCTGCCCGGCGAGATCGTCGTCGACCACGACAGCCACGCGTTCTACGACTTCGAGGCGAAGTACCTCGACGAGGCGCACGTCGACCTGCGCTGCCCGGCCGAGCTGCCGCAGGCCGTCATCGACGAGATCCGCGAGGTCGCGGTGCGCACGTTCGAGGCGGTGGAGGCCGAGGGCCTGTCCCGCGTGGACGTCTTCGTCACCCCCGACGAGCGCGTGATCGTCAACGAGATCAACACCATGCCCGGGTTCACGCCCTTCTCGATGTACCCGCGCATGTGGGAGGCGTCGGGCGTGAGCTACCCCGAGCTCGTCGACGAGCTCATCCAGCTCGCCCTGGAGCGCCCCACCGGCCTGCGCTGAACGGCGGCGTGGCTGAACGGGGAAGTGCAGGAGGTCGGCGAGCCTCAGGGCACCACGAGCTCGCCGAGCGGGCCCGGGGCGTGCGCGACCTCCCACAGGAACCCGTCGGGGTCGGTGAAGTAGCCCGAGTAGCCGCCCCACTCGCGCTGCACGCCGTCGCGGACCGTCGCGGCGCCGGCCCGGCGGGCGTGCGCCAGGACGGCGTCCACGTCGGCCGGCGTGCCGACGTTGTGCGCCAGGGTCAGCGGCGCGGTGCCGCCGCGCACCACCGGCCCGATCTCCTCCGTGGCGTGCCCCTCGTCCCAGAGCGACAGCACGACGTGCTGCCCGACCTGGAACATCAGCACCTCGCCGGGCGCCTCCATCAGCGGCTCCCAGCCGAGGCCGTCCACGTAGAAGCGCCGCGTGGCGGCGAGGTCGGCGACGACGAGGGTGACGAGGCTCAGGCGCTGGTCCATCCCGTCACCGTGCCACGGGCGGTCGGTCCGCGCCTCGGCAGTCGCGTCAGGTGCACTGCGCGGTCGGCGGCACGTTGCTCACGGCCTGGGCGAGATCGCCGACGAACGACGTCGAGTGGTCCTCGGTGACCGACGGGGGCACGACGACCTCGACGGCGGGCTCGCGACCGTAGGTGGTGAACCGCCACGTCCCGTCCTCGCCGGCCTCGACGATCCAGTCGACGGCGCCCGCCGGGGACTCGACGCGCTGGCAGTCGGGAGAGGGTCCGGGCGGGGTGACGCCGCAGCGCAGCGTCACGGCGGCCCCGGGCTCGCCCCAGGCGGCGGTGGCCTGGGCGTTGGTCTTCGCCTTGTCGAGGTCGCCCGCGAGCACGTCGGGCAGCGCGAGCATGACGGGCGCGCAGTCCGGGTTGGCGGCGTCCTCGGCGGGCGTCGCGCCGATCGTGGTGGCGCAGGCAGCCAACGGGAGGACGAGGACGCCCAGCGCGACGGCGCGGGCAGCGGCGCGGGACGACATCAGGGCACGGGCACGACGGGGCACGGCGACCACGCTACCGGGCGGGACGTGCCCGCCGACCGCCTACAGTCGTCCCGTGACCGACGCCACCCGACCCCTCGTGCGCGACCTGTCCGAGGAGGACCTGCTCGCGCGGATCTTCCCGCTGCTGCCCGCGGCGGCGGCGACCCTGCTCGGCCCGGGGGACGACGCGGCGGTGGTCGCGGCCCCGGACGCGCGGTTCGTGGTCACGACGGACGTGCTCGTCGAGGACCGGCACTTCCGCCGGCGCTGGTCGGGCGGGTACGACGTCGGGGCGCGGGCCGCGACGGCCAACCTCGCGGACGTCGCGGCGATGGGCGCGCGCCCGACCTCCCTGGTCGTGTCGCTCGTGGTCCCGGGAGACCTGCCGGTCGACTGGGTGACCGGGCTCGCCCGCGGCCTGGCGGACGTGTCCGCGCCGGTCGGGGCGGGCGTCGTGGGCGGGGACCTGTCGGGCGGCGAGACCGTGGTCGTGGCGGTCACCGCGCACGGCGACCTGGAGGCGCGTGCGCCCGTGACGCGGGCCGGTGCGCGGCCGGGCGACGTGCTGGCCTACGCCGGGCACCGCGGGCTCTCGGCGGCAGGCCTCGCGCTGCTCGACGCCGGCGCGGCGACCCCCGCGGACGCGACGACCGTCGACGGCGCGGCGGGGGTCGGTGCCTGCGTGGCCGGCTACCTGCGCCCGGGGGCGCCGCTCGCGGCCGGTCCGGCGGCGGCCCGGGGCGGGGCCACCGCGATGCTGGACGTCTCGGACGGGCTGCTGCGCGACGCGGGCCGGATGGCGCGCGCGAGCGGCGTCGGCGTGGACGTCGAGGCGGGCGCGCTGGCGATCGACGTCGAGCGGCTGCTGCCCGCCGCCCGGGGGCTGGGGCTCGACCCGGAGGCCGCTCGGGACGCCGCGCGGGGATGGGCGCTCACCGGGGGAGAGGACCACGGCCTGCTCGCCGCGTTCCCGCCGGGCGTCGCGCTGCCGGAGGGCTTCCGCCGCGTGGGGCAGGTGCGGCAGGGACCCGCCGTCGTCACCGTGGACGGTGCGGAGCCCGCCGCGCGCGGCGGGTGGGACCACTTCGGCGGGTGACCGCGCGGGGGTCGCTCAGCCGCGGCGGTAGCGCACCTCGGTGACCGGGGTGTCGCCGATGTCGTCCATGCGCTCGACGCCGTCCGCCTGGAAGCCGTGGCGGCGGTAGAAGTGGCGTGCGCGCTCGTTCTGCGCGAGCACCCACAGCGACATCGGCACGCCGTCGGGGACGTCGGCGAGGACGGTGCGCATCAGGTCGCGGGCGACGCCGCGGCCCCAGGACTCGGGGTCGAGATAGATCGCGTAGAGCTCGAGGTCGCCGTCCTCGGCGTCCTCGTCGCGCGACGGGCCGTAGCTCGCGAAACCCAGGAGGCGGCCGTCGCCCTCGGCGACGAGCGTGGTGCGGGTGCCCTCGTCGAGGATCTGCTGCCACTGGGCGGCCCGCTCGGTCGCGTCGAGGGAGTCGAGGTACTCGGCCGGCAGCACGCTGGCGTAGGCGCCCTTCCACGAGGTGAGGTGCACCTGGGCGATCCGCCCGGCGTCGGTCACCGCGGCGGGCCGGATCTCCACGTCGCTGTCGGTCTGCACGATCATCTGCTCAGAGTGCCACGTCGTCGCCGCCTCGGCCAAGGCCGTTTGGTGAATCCTTCACGAATTCTTTGCCGGTGTCCGCGGGCGACGAGCGCGCGGGGACGCCGGGTGCACGAGGGGACGACGAGACGCCCGCCGGGAAGATCCCGACGGGCGTCTCGCGAAAGCGTCGAAGCACCGGGGTGTGCCCGGTGCGCAGGCTCAGGCCTGGCGCGTGACCTTGCCCGCCTTGAGGCAGGAGGTGCAGACGTTCACACGCTTGGGGGTGCCCGCGACCACGGCACGGACGCGCTGGATGTTCGGGTTCCAGCGGCGCTTCGTGCGGATGTGGGAGTGCGAGATGCTGTGCCCGAAGCCCGGGCCCTTGCCGCAGACGTCGCAGTTGGCAGCCACGGTCTCTCCTGAATCGTCGTGACACGACCCGCGCCAGGGCAGCAGGACGTGAAGCTTGGTGGTTGGGGGAGCCCGGAACAGGCCGGGCAACCACACGAGGATAGCCGATCGGAGGAGTGCCCCTCAACGTGTGGTGTCTCACCGCTACCGTGGGGGCGTGCAACAGCCCGAGCTCCTCGACGCCTCCGTCGTCCGTGCCTGGGTGAGCACGGCCGCCCGGGCCCTGGCCGAGGCCCGCGCCGAGATCGACCGCGTGAACGTCTTCCCCGTGGCCGACGGCGACACCGGCACCAACATGTACCTCACGATCCGCGACGCCGCGGCGGCCGTCCACGCCGCGCCCGCGGACGCCGGCGGGGCGCGCCTGCTGCGGCTGGCCGCGCGGGCGGCCCTGCGCGGCGCACGGGGGAACTCCGGGGTGATCCTCAGCGAGTGGTTGCGCGGTCTCACCGTCGCCGCGACGCGTGGCGACAGCCTCGCCATCGCGCTCGACGTCGCTGCCCGGACCGCGCGCCACGCCGTCGCGCACCCCGCGCCCGGCACCATCCTCACGGCGGCGGAGTCCGCCGCGGCCGCGGCCCGGCACGCCGAGGCCGGCGGGATGGTCGGTCCCGCCGGAGCGGCGGCGCGGCTGTCCACGACCGACGCCGCCTGCCGCGGCGCGCGGGAGGCGGCCCTGCGCAGCGTGGGGGCGCTGGAACCGTTGCGTGCCGCCGGCGTGCTCGACGCCGGCGCCTGCGGGCTCGTGCTGGTGCTGCGGTCCCTGGCGGCGGCGCAGCGGGCGGCCGCCGAGGGAGTGTCGGAGGCGGACGGCAGCATCGGCCCCGTGCTGCTGGACATCGACCTGCGAGGACACGCGGCGCCCTCCGCCGGCGAGGCCGCCGAGGGAGACGACGGGTCGCGCACCGGCCGGGGCACGGGCCCCGGCGGTGCCCTGCCCGCGGGTGGGGCCGAGGGTGGGCACGGGCGGTCGCACGGGCATCCCCACGAGCATCCCCACGAGCATCCCCACGAGCACGGCGGCGTCGCGACCGACGACGTCGAGCTCATGTTCCTGCTGGAACGGTCGGCGTCCGCCGCCGACTTCAGCCCCGGTGCGGTGGCCGACGCGTTGCGCGCCGACCTGGACGACGTCGGGAGCTCGGTCGTCGTCGTGGGCGGCGCCGAGGACGGCACCGGTGCGGACGACGTCGACCGCTCGCTCTGGCAGGCCCACGTGCACACCGCGGACCTCGACGCGGCGCTCGGCGTGGCACGGCGCTGGGCGTCGCGGGGCGCGGTGTCGCGGGTGTCGGTGCGCCACCTCGCGGTCCCGCCCGACCGGTGGGCGGTGGTCGTCACGACGGCCGCGCCGGCGCTGGCCGCCGAGCTCGCGCGCGGCGGCGCCGTCGTGGTCCTCGACCTCGACGTCCCCCCGACCGCGGCGGACCTCGTCGCCGCGGCGGTCGGGGCGGGGGCCCCGCGGGTGCTCGTCCTCGCGCCCGAGGCGCTGCAGCCCGACCCCGTGGGCCCGGGAGCGGGCGCCGCGGACGGGCCCGAGGCGACACCCGAGATCGTGCGGGTCGTCGCGCCCGGCGACGTGCACGTCGTGGCGGGGATGTCCGCGCTGGCCGCGACGCTCGACGACCCGCGCGAGCAGGACGCGGGCGTCCCCGACGCCGTCGGTGCGGTGGTCGCGGGGCTGCGCGTCGGCGGCGGCCCGGCCGTCACGGTCGGCGCCATCGTCAAGCGGCTCGTGGCGGGTTCGCCGATCGCGATCGTCACCCTGCTGCCCGACGACGACGTCCCTGACGCCACCGTCGAGGTGCTCGCGTCGCGGGCCGCGGCCGTGTCCGACGGCGCGGACGTCGTCGTCATGCGCACCGGTCGCCCCGGGGACCACGTGGCGATCGGCGTCGAGCCGCTCGCCGTCGACGCGGCGGAGGGACCCGCGTGACCGGGCGCGAGGGCGAGGCGCTGACCAAGGTGCTGGGGGCCCGCAGCGCGGGCCCGCTGGCCAAGCTGGGCCTCGTCACCGTCGGGGACCTGCTGCGGCACTACCCGCGCCGGTACGGCGACCCCGGCACGCTCACGGACATGGACCGGCTGGCGCTCGGCGAGCACGTCACCGTGATGGCGCGGGTCGCGCGGGCGACCGTCCGGACCATGCGCTCGCGCGCGGGCGCCATGCTGTCGGCGGTCGTCACGGACGGCCGGCACGAGCTGGCGCTGACGTTCTTCGCCAAGCGTGCCGGCGCGCTGCGGCCGCACGAGGACAAGCTGCGACCGGGGCGCGTGGGGCTGTTCACGGGGGTGGTGAGCGAGTACCGGGGCACCCGCCAGCTCACCCACCCGGACTACGTCCTCGTGGGCGTGGACGCGGACGACGCCGAGGAGGCGATGTTCGAGGCCAGCCGACCCATCCCCATCTACCCCGCGTCGTCGTCCGTGCCCTCCTGGCGCATCCAGCGGGCCGTGCGCACGGTCCTCGACCCGCTCACCGAGGCGGACGTCGAGGACCCGGTTCCCGACGAGGTCCGTGCCCGGCACGGGCTGCCGAGCCGGCTCGACGCCCTGCGCGCGATCCACCACCCCGTCGACCAGCCCTCCTGGCAGCAGGCACGCCACCGCTTCCGCTTCGAGGAGGCCTTCGTGCTGCAGGCGGCGCTCGCGCAGCGCCGGGCGCACGCCGCCGAGCAGGAGGCCACGGCCCGCCCGCCGCGGGGGCCCGGGGAGCCGAGCCTGCTCGCCGACTTCGAGGCGGGACTGCCCTTCACGCTGACGGGCGGGCAGCGCGCGGTGGGCGAGGACCTCGCGCAGGAGCTCGCGCAGGCCCGCCCGATGCAGCGGCTGCTGCAGGGCGAGGTGGGCTCCGGCAAGACGGTCGTGGCGCTCCGGGCGATGCTGCAGGTGGTCGACGCCGGCGGCCAGGCCGCGCTCCTGGCGCCCACGGAGGTGCTCGCGGCGCAGCACGCCCGCACCCTGCGCGCCCTCCTCGGGCCGCTCGCCGAGGGCGGGCTGCTCGGCGGGGCCGCGCACGGCACCAGGGTCGCCCTGCTCACCGGATCGCTCGGCGCTGCCGCCCGCAAGGAGGCGCTGCTGCAGGCCGCGAGCGGGGAGGCGGGGATCGTCGTGGGCACGCACGCCCTGCTGGGCGACCAGGTGCAGTTCGCCGACCTGGGTCTCGTCGTCGTCGACGAGCAGCACCGGTTCGGCGTCGAGCAGCGCGACGCGCTGCGCGCCAAGGGGCGCGTGGCGCCGCACGTGCTCGTCATGACGGCCACGCCCATCCCGCGCACGGTCGCGATGACGGTGTTCGGCGACCTCGAGACGTCGTCGCTCACGCAGGTGCCCGCCGGGCGCGCCGGCATCACCTCGCACGTGGTCCCCGCCGGCAACCCGCGGTGGATGGAGCGCACCTGGTCGCGTGTGCGCGAGGAGGTCGACAAGGGGCACCGCGCGTACGTCGTGTGCCCGCGGATCCACCCCGACGAGGACCTCCCCGCCGGCGGCGGGGCAGCGGCGAAGGACTTCGACGACGTCCCGGACCTCCTCGAGCTCATGGACGGCGACGGGGCGGCCGACGAGCGTCCGGCGCTGCGCGCCGTGCTCGAGGTGGCGGACATGCTACGCGAGACGCCGGCGCTCGACGGCCTCGACGTCGGCGTGCTGCACGGCCAGATGGCGCCCGCGGACAAGGAGTCCGCGATGGCCCGGTTCGCGGCCGGCGAGCTGCAGGTGCTGGTCTCCACCACCGTGATCGAGGTCGGCGTGGACGTGCCCGAGGCCACGGTGATGGTCGTCTTCGACGCCGACCGGTTCGGCCTGTCCCAGCTCCACCAGCTGCGCGGCCGGGTCGGGCGCGGCTCCGCGCCGGGGCTGTGCCTCCTGGTCTCGACGGCGCAGCCCGGCACGCCCGCGGCGACCCGGGTCGAGGCGCTCGCGGAGACGACCGACGGTTTCCGGCTCGCCACCCTGGACCTCGAGCTGCGCTCCGAGGGCGACGTGCTCGGCGCGGCCCAGTCCGGCCGCTCCAGCTCGCTGCGCCTGCTGCGCGTCGTGCAGGACGCCGACCTCATCGCCGACGCGCGGCGGGAGGCCACCGCCGTCGTCGACGCCGACCTCGAGCTCGGTGAGCGCCCCGAGCTGCGTGCGGCGATCGCGGCGCAGCTGGACGACGAGCAGGAGGAGTTCCTCGAACGGGCCTGACCGGTCGACTGGTGTCGACTGGTTAGGCTCGGCGCCATGACGAGGATCGTGGCCGGCCGGTTCGGCGGGCGCTCGCTGCAGGTGCCGCCGAAGGGCACGCGACCCACCAGCGACCGGGTCCGCGAGGCGATCTTCTCCCGGCTGGACCACCTCGACGTGCTGGACGGCGCGCGGGTGCTCGACCTGTACGCGGGCTCCGGAGCGCTCGGCCTCGAGGCCTTGAGCCGCGGCGCCGCCGACGTCGTGCTGGTGGACGCGAACCGGCGGGCGGCGGACGTCGCCCGCCGCAACGTGGCGACCCTGGGCCTGCAGCGCGAGGTGCGGGTCGTCGCCGACTCCGCGGAACGGTTCGCCGCCGGCGTCGCCGCACGCAAGGCCGGGACGGGCGCGGCGACCGGGTTCGACGTCGTCCTCCTCGACCCGCCCTACGACCTGGCCGAGGACGCGCTCGCGACGGTCCTGACCCACCTGGCCGCACCCGGGGTGCTGGCCGCGGGCGCCGTCGTCGTGGTGGAGCGGTCCACCCGTAGCCCCGAGCCGGCCTGGCCCACGGGTCTGGAGGTGCTCGCCCGCAAGGACTACGGGGAGACGGCGGTGCACTACGCCGAGCCGTCCGACCCCTCCGACGCTTCGGACCCGGTCGGGTCGGAGGGCGCGGGGGCCGGCGGGGCGTAGCGCTCCGCCCCCTCGAGGACGGCGACGGGCACGGCGGCCAGGGCCTCCGCGTCGGCCGCGTCGACGAGCGGCACGGTCTCCCCGGCCGCCGCCTCGAGCAGCCGCCGGACCGCCGGGTCGCCCGGCACGGTGCCCTCGCACTCGCGCAGGTGCTCCAGGAGGAAGCCGCGCACGGCGGCGGCCGGCACCGAGTCGGCGCCCGGGCCCGTCCCGAGCGCCATCAGCAGCATCGCGGGGACCCGCGGCGACCCCGGGCCGCCGATGCCCGGCTGGAAGTAGGGCACGGCGAGCACGCGCGCCCCGTGCCGCGTGTAGAAGCGCAGGCGCGCCGCCGGGTCCCCGTGGCTCGGGTGGGGCGCGTGGTGGCCGGGGTGCTCGACCTCCGCCAGCACGAGCACGGGGTGCAGCTCCTCGCGCCACCCGGCGAGCGACCGGTCGAGGAGCCGACCGCCGAGGCCTCCGCCACGGTGACCGGGCGCCAGCGCGAGGTAGTCCACGAGCAGCACCTGCGTGGCCCGCGACCACGAGGCCACGATCCCGGCGACGACCGTCCCGTCCTGCTCCACGCCGTAGGCCGTGAGCCCGCCCGCGGCGAGGCCGGCCCGCAGGTCGTCGGACGACGTGAGCTCGTCGGGCGGGAAGGACGGCGCCAGGACGTGCCGCCACAGCGAGTCGAGCTGTGCCGGTTCGGTCAGCGGCACCACGGTCGGCTCCGCGGGCGACGGGTGGGGCGCGGCGTCGTCGGTCATGCCCTCAGGGTGTCCCCGTCGCGGGGTGACGGCACCCCGACCGGGCTCCCGGGGATCGCGACGCCGCTGTACTAGCGTGACGGCGTGAGCATCGCCGTCTGCCCCGGGTCGTTCGACCCGATCACGCTCGGCCACCTCGACATCGTGCGGCGCACGCGCCGGATGTTCGACGTCGTGGTGGTCGGGGTGGCCCGCAACGCCGCCAAGAACGCGCTGCTCGGCCCCGAGGAGCGGGTGGAGCTGGCCCGGACGGCGCTCGCGGCCGACCCGGAGACCGCCGACGTGCGGGTCGAGGTGGTGCCGGGGCTGCTGGTGGACTTCTGCCGGGAGGTCGGGGCCGTCGCGGTGGTCAAGGGCCTCCGCGGCGGTGCGGACTTCGACTCCGAGCTGCCGATGGCCCTCATGAACCGGCACCTGACCGGGATCGAGACGGTCTTCGTCCCGGGGGAGCAGCGGTACGCGCACGTCGCGTCGTCGCTGGTCAAGGACGTGGCCCGGTACGGCGGGCCGATCGACGACCTGGTGCCGGACGGCGTCGCGGACGCGGTGCGAGCAGCCCTCGGCAGATGACGCGGGGCTGACGAGCCGGGCCCCACGAGCAGGGCCCCACGAGCAGGACCAAGGAGCAGGGGATGAGCGAGACGACCGAGACCACTCCCGGGACCGGCCAGGGGGGCAACCCGGCCGGCGGGCTGCTGGACATCTTGGAGGACCTGGCCGCGCTGGTCGAGAACGCGCGCTCCGTGCCGCTGTCGACCAACGTGAAGGTGGACCGCGACCAGGCGCTGGCGCTCGTGGACGAGCTGCGCGACGCGCTGCCCACGCAGGTGGCCCGCGCCGACGAGGTGCTCGCGGCCGCCCGCGACACCCTGGACGACGCGCACCGCCAGGCGGAGGAGATCGTGGCCGCCGCCCGCGCCCGGGCGATCGAGCTGGTGCAGTCCGAGCAGGTCGTCGTGCAGGCGCAGTCGCGCGCGGCCGAGGTCGTCGCCGAGGCGGAGGCGCGCGCGGCGGCGCTGCGCACCGACGCGGACTCGTACTGCGACGGGCGCCTCGCGGACTTCCAGCAGGACCTCGACGCCCTGTCGAACCAGGTGCGTGCCGGCCGGGAGAAGCTGGCCGGGCGCCTCGAGCAGGGCGCGCCGCGGGTACGGTGGGACTCCGTCGCCGATCCGCGCTGGCCGCAGGAGAGGCGCTCCTGACCGGCCCTCCTGACGCGCGCTCCTGACACGCACATCGCGGGCCGGGGCCGCCTCGTAGCGCGTGAGAGACTCGTCACTCGCGGGCGTGCTGCACCACGGCGCCGGCATGGCCTAGACTAGGTCGCTGGCCCGGGTCCGGGCCGAACCCCTTCCCGCCCGTCGGGTCCACCCCTGTTCATCGGAGCCTGCCATCGCCACCGCGAAGCCCTCGCCGCTCGTGCTCGACACGCACGAGCTGTCTCGGCGACCCGGTTCGATGGAGGAGGTCGCGCGCGTCGTGCCCGCCCCCGCGGACATGGGGACCGCCGTCATCGGCGTGCCCGAGGGCGACGACCTCACCCTGGGCCTCCGGCTCGAGTCGGTCATGGAGGGGGTGCTGGTGTCCGGCGTCGTGCGCGGCACGGCGGTGGGGGAGTGCGTGCGCTGCCTCGACCCGGTCTCCCAGCAGGTGACGGTGCGCGTGCAGGAGCTCTTCGCCTATCCCGAGAGGGCGCAGGCGGCGGAGGAGTCCGGCGACGAGGACGCCGAGGACGAGCCGGTCCTGGTCGACGACCAGGCCGACATCGAGCCGGCGGTTCGGGATTCCCTCGTGACTGCACTACCATTTCAACCGCTGTGCCGTCCGGACTGCCCCGGCCTGTGCTCCGTCTGCGGGGCGCGGCTGGCGGACGACCCGGACCACCATCACGACGTTGTCGACCCCCGGTGGTCGGCGCTGCAGACCATGCTCGAGGAGTCGAGCGTGTCCGACGAGACGAAAGAGAGCTAGCCGTGGCTGTTCCGAAGCGCAAGATGTCGCGCAGCAACACCCGTGCGCGCCGTTCGCAGTGGAAGACCACCGCGGCGGTCCTCACGACGTGCCCGAGCTGCAAGGGGCAGAAGCTGTCCCACGCCGCGTGCCCCACCTGCGGTGCCTACAAGGGCCGCCAGTACGCCGAGGCGCTGCGCACCGAGCACGCGGGCTGACATGCCTGCACCCGGCAACCGGCCCCGGCCGGAGCCGACCGCTCTTCTCGAGAAGCTCGGGGTCCACCTGGATCCCGAGCTTCTCGTGCTTGCCCTGACGCACCGGTCGTTCGCGCACGAGGCCGGGGGCATCCCGACCAACGAGCGGCTCGAGTTCCTGGGCGACACCGTGCTGGGGCTGGTCGTGACCGAGGCGCTGTACCGGCGCCACCCCGACCAGCCCGAGGGCGAGCTGGCGAAGATGCGTGCGGCGACGGTGTCCCAGCGCGCGCTGGCCGCGATCGCGCGCCGCCTCGACCTCGGCGGCTACGTGCTGCTCGGCAAGGGCGAGCTCCGCACCCGCGGCTTCGACAAGGACTCGATCCTGTCGGACACCGTGGAGGCGCTCATCGGCGCCACCTACCTGTCGCACGGCCTGGAGCCGGCGCGTGAGCTGGTGCACCGCCTCGTGGACACGACGCTCGACGCGGCCGCCGGGCTCGGCGCGGGGCTCGACTGGAAGACGTCGCTCCAGGAGGCCGCCGCCGTACGTGGCTTCGGCGCCCCCGTGTACGAGGTCACCGGCGAGGGGCCGGAGCACGCGCGCGTCTTCCACGCGCAGGTGACCACCGGCCCGGTGCTGGGACTCGGCACCGGTTCCGCGAAGAAGCACGCCGAGCAGGCCGCCGCCGAGGAGGCGTACCGCGCCCTGCAGCAGGTCCCCGTGCCCGGCGCCGGCACGACGTCCGGCACGACGGGCGACGCCGCCGGTGCCTGAGCTCCCCGAGGTCGAGACCGTCCGCGACGGCCTCGACCGCCTGGTCGTGGGCGCCGTCGTGCGCGACGTCGAGGTGTTCCGCGACTACTCCGTGCGGCGGCACGACGGCGGCCCCGCCGGGTTCGCGGACCAGCTCCGCGGCAGGCGGCTGGCCGCCGCCGTGCGGCGCGGCAAGTTCCTCTGGCTGCCCCTCGAGGGCGGTGGGACCGGCGTGTCGGGTCCGGCGGCCGACGACGTCCCGGCGGCCGCGCTGCTCGCGCACCTCGGCATGTCCGGCCAGCTGCTCGTGCGCGACCCCGCCGTCGCGGGCGACTGGGCGCACCCGCACCTGCGTGCCCGCCTGCACCTGACCGGTGCCCCGAGCGGGGCGGAGTACCTCGACTTCGTCGACCAGCGCACGTTCGGCCACCTGTCCGTCGTCGACCTGGAGCCGACGGACGACGGCGCCCCGGGCGGGCTCGGCAGCGACCTACCGGCCGTGCCGGAGCCGGTGGCGCACATCGGCCGCGACCCGCTGGACCCCGCGTTCGACGCCGACGCCGTCGTGGCCGCGGTCCGGCGCCGGCGTACCGGCCTCAAGCGTGCGCTGCTGGACCAGACGCTGCTGTCCGGCGTCGGCAACATCTACGCCGACGAGGCCCTGTGGCGCGCCCGCCTGCACTTCGCCCGCGCGACCGACCGGCTGCGGCCGGTGGAGGTGCGCCGCGCCCTCGACGCCGCCGCCGAGGTCATGGACGAGTCCCTGGCGCAGGGCGGGACGAGCTTCGACGCGCTCTACGTGAACGTCAACGGCGAGTCCGGTTACTTCGCGCGCGGCCTCGCCGCCTACGGCCGCGAGGGCGAGCCCTGCCCGCGCTGCGGGGCTCCGATCCGGCGGGACGCGTTCATGAACCGCTCGTCGTACACCTGCCCCGTCTGCCAGCCGCGGCCGCGGAACGGCCGCTGGTGACGCGCCCCTGACGGCGTCGGCTCACCGGCCCAGGGCCCAGGCGACCAGCTCGTCGACCGCGCGCCGGTCCAGCGCGCCGGCCCCCGCGTTCCGCAGGGCGTACTCGCCGAGCAGGGCCCGGTACAGGACCGCGGCACGTCGCGGCGCGTCCGGGGCGTCGGCCCCGATGAGGAGCCTCTCGAGGTAGGTGGTCCGCGCCTCGTCGACGGCGTGCACCGCGTCGCGGGCGCGGGGGTCGCGTGCGGCCCAGGCGCGGACGGCGCCGTCGAACCGGCCGTCGAGGATCCCGCCGGGCCCGCCTCCCGCGTGCTCGAAGGCCAGGCGCACGAGCTCGCGCAGCCGGTCGGCCGGATCGTCGGAGGTCTCCTCCACCCGGGCGATCACGCCGGCCGTGCCCGCCGCGCGCCAGTGGCCCAGGACGGCGTCGAGCAGCCCGGCCCGGTCCGCGAAGTGCCAGTAGAAGCTGCCCTTGGAGACACCGAGCTCGCGGGCGAGCGGCTCGACGCGGACGGCGTCGACGCCGTCCGCCGCGAGCCTCTCCGCGGCGGCGCGGACCCAGTCGGAGGCGGAGAGCGAGGCCATCCGTTGACCATACGGCACCGTATGGCTAGCCTGACCATACGCCACCGTATGGAGGATCCGATGTCGATCGCCGCCGCCGTCCTGCTCGTCGCCGTCGCCACCCTGCACTCCGTGCTCGGGGAGCACGTGATCGTCCGTCCGCTGCTCGCCTCGCCCGACTGGCGCGCGCGCCTCGCGCGACCGTGGGCCGACCGCCTGCTCCGGGCGGTCTGGCACCTGCTGTCCCTGGCGTGGTACGCGCTCGCCGCGATCCTGCTCGGCCTGCCCGTACCGGTGGTCGTCGGGCTCCTGTGTCTCGCCACCGGCGGGGCCATCTTCGGGTTCGTTCCCGGGCACCTCGCCTGGCCGGTCTTCGTCGCGGCGGGGCTGCTGGCGCTCGGGGCCGGCGGGGCGGTCCCCGAGCCCGTGCTGGGGGTCGGTGCCGGGGCCGCCGTCGTCGCCGCCCTCGTCGCCGCGGGCTTCCACGCCGCCTGGGCGGCCGGGGCGACGACCGGGCGGGGCCGCGTGCTGCCGCAGCGCACCGGCACCCGAGAGCCGGTGGTGCGGCCCGGCCCGGTCGCGACGCTGGTCGTCGTCGTGGCGCTGCTCGCCTACGCGGCGGTGGTCGTGGCGCTGGCCCTCGGGGCCGACGGGGGCTGGTGGCGCGGGCTCGGCGTCGCGGCCCTGGTCGTCCTGCTGGCACGCGTCGTGGGGGACGGGCGCTACGTCGGTGTGTCCAAGCGGGTGCGGGGCACCCGGTTCGCCCGGGCCGACGACCGCTGGTGGACCCCGGCCGTCGGCCTGCTGGCGGCCGGCGCCGCGGCCGGCCTGGCGCTGGCGGCCTGACCGGCCGAGGAGCGTCAGCGCGCGACGACGTTGCGCAGACCCGCCGCGCCGTCGGCCAGCCAGGCCCGCGCCTGCTCGGTGACGAAGCCGGCCGCGCCCTGCGGCCGCCCGCCCGCGACGTGCGGCGTGAGGATGAGGTGCGGCGCGTCCCACAGCGGCGAGCCCTCGGGCAGCGGCTCCGTCTCGGTGACGTCGAGCGCGGCGCCGGCGATCGTGCCGTCGCGCAGGGCGGCGACCAGCGCCTCCTCGTCGACGGTGGCCCCGCGGCCGGCGTTGACGAACCGGGCGTGCGCGGGCAGCAGGCCGAGCACGCGCGCGTCGAGGGCGTGGTGGGTGGCCTCGGTCGCGGGCAGCAGGGAGATCAGGACGTCCGTCGTGGGCGCGACCTCCTCGATCGAGCCCACCACGGGGAAGCCGTAGCGCTCGCCCGCCGACGACGCGACCCCGGTCACGCGCGCACCGAGCGCCGCGAGGAGCGGGGCGAGGACGGCGGCGATGGAGCCGAAGCCCCAGATCGTGACGCGGGCGCCGTGCAGCGTGAACTGCGACTCGTGGTTCGCCTGCTCCCTGCCGAGGTCGCGGTCCCAGCGGTGCTCGTGCTGGGCGGCCAGGGTGCGGTCGAGCCGCCGCACGGACGCGAGGACGAGCGCGAGCGTGTGCTCGGCGACCGTCGCGTCGTGCAGCGAGCGGCCCGAGGAGATGACGACGTCGGGCGCGAACCCCGCGGCGAGCGCCTGGTCGGGGCCGGCGTTGAGGGTCTGCACCCAGCGCAGGTGCGTCATCCGGCGCGCGGCGTCCTCCAGGACCCGCTGGGGGCTGGACCACGTGACCAGGGCGTCGGCGTCCACGTGCTCCTCGGGCACGGGATCGCGCATCACGTAGCGCGCCACCTCCACGCCGGGGACGTCGATCGACAGGTCGAAGGGCACGTTGCCCGGCACGAGGAGCTTCACGCCTCGCGACGCTATCAGCCGGTGGCCGGGTGGTTCGGCGCCGTTCGCCGTGCGCCCCGTGACCTGCCCTCTTATCGTGCGAAGGGCCGGCGTCCGCCGGGAGGCACGGGTGTCGAGGAGGTCGGCATGACGACGTCGGGGACGGGGACGGCGCCGCCGACCCGCGAGCAGGTGCGGCAGGCGATGACGGCGCGCACGCCGCGCAACTACATCACGTGGATCACGCTCGCGTTCATGATCACGTCGTCGGTGGCGAGCCTGCGGGCCGCTCCGACGATGGCGGTCTACGGGCTCGCGGCGGTCTTCCTGTACGTGGTGCCGGCGCTGGTCTTCCTGCTGCCGACGTCGCTGGTGTCGGCGGAGCTGGCGTCCGGCTGGTCGGGCGGCGTGTACCGGTGGGTGGCGGAGGGGCTGTCCAAGCCGCTCGGCTTCCTGGCCGTGTGGTGCCAGTTCGCGATGACGATCTTCTACTACCCGAGCCTGCTGGGGTACGTGGCCAGCACGTTCGCGTACGTGATCAACCCGGCCCTCGCGTCCAACGGCGTCTACGTGGCGATCGTCATCGTCGTCGTCTACTGGTCCGGGGTGTGGGTGTCGTCGCAGGGCACGAAGACGGTGGCCGGGCTGTCCAGCGCGGGCCTGATCATCGGCACGCTCATCCCGGCCGCGATCCTCGTGGTGCTGGGCATCGTGTTCCTCAGCCAGGGCAACACCTCGGCCGCGCCGATGGACTCGAGCCACCTGCTGCCGCAGTGGACCGGGATCGCGTCCCTGGTGCTCATCGTCAACAACTTCCTGTCGTACGCGGGCATGGAGATGAACTCCGTGCACGTGAACACGCTGAAGAACCCGGGCAAGGAGTTCCCGCGCGCGATGTTCCTGGCGATCGGGCTGGTGCTGGTGATCTTCATCCTCCCGGCGGTCGCGATCAGCTGGGTGATCCCGGCCGACCAGCTCTCGCTGACCGCGGGCGTCATGCAGGCGTTCGACGCGTTCTTCGCCAACTTCGGCGTCTCGTGGCTCACGCCGATCCTCGGGCTCATGCTCATCGCCGCGTCGATCGGCGGCATGCTCACCTGGCTCGCCGGGCCGTCGAAGGGCCTGCTGACGGTGGCGCGCGAGGAGGGCTACATGCCGCCCTTCCTGCAGCGGCTCAACAAGAACGGCGTGCAGCAGAACATCCTCGTGGCGCAGGGCGTGTTCACCACGGTCATCGCCCTGCTGTACGCGTTCATCCCGGACGTCTCCAGCGCGTACTGGATCCTGTCGGTGATCACCACGCAGGTGTACCTGATCATGTACCTGCTGCTGTTCGTCGCGGCGATGCGGCTGCGGCGCACCGCGCCCGACCACCCGCGCGGCTACCGCGCCCCGGCCCTCGGCGTCCTGTGCGTGGTCGGCTTCCTCGCCTCGGTCGCGGCGCTGATCATCGGCTTCGTGCCGCCCGCGCAGTTCTCCAGCGGCTCGGTGGGGGTGTACATCCTCATCGTCGGCGGCGGCCTCGGCATCATCGGCCTGCTGATCCCGTGGCTGTTCCTCCGGCTCCGCAAGCCGTCGTGGCGACAGCCGGCGGACGTCACCGCGGACGTCGCGACGGACGAGGGGGAGTGAGATGACCACCACGACGTCGTCGCCGGGGACGGAGCCCGGCGCGCCGGTCCGGCACCGCTGGGTCACGTACACGGCCGCTGCCGTCCTGCTCCTGGTGCTCGGCGCGATCATGGTGGTCCAGTTCGCCGGCTACCAGGACCGGCAGGACCAGCGCGAGGCGGAGCAGAAGGCCGCCACCCTGCACGCCGCGTTCGCCGACATCGGCATCACGGCCTTCTCCGAGGAGACCATCGCCCGCGTGCTCGGGTCCGACGGCGGCGGGTTCTGCACCGACCCCGCCGCGCTCGTGGACGCCACCGCGAACCTCGGGTCCGCCAACGGCGCCGCCGGCCCGGGCCTGCGGCCCTCCGTGCTCGACGAGCGCCGCCTCGAGGGCGACCGCCTCGTCATCGAGACCTACTGCCCCGACCAGCTCGACGAGTTCGACGCCTACGTCGACTCCCTCAACCTGGACGACACCACGACCCAGCCGGCCGGCGAGCCCACCAGCGAGGAGACCTCATGAGCACCCCCGACCTCGTGCCGGACGCCGTGCCGGACGTCGCGGCCGTGCGGGCCGCCGTCGGCCCGCTGCTTCCGCGCGCGCTCGACGACCTGCGCACCCTGGTCGCCATCCCGTCCGTCGCGGACGAGCGCCTGTACCCCCGCGAGGAGTGCGAGCGTGCGGCGCAGTGGGTCGTCGACGCGTTCCGGGCCGAGGGCATCGACGACGCGCGTCGCGAGCGCACCCCCGACGGCTCGGACGTCGTCGTCGGGTACCGGCCCGGCCCGCCCGGCGCGCCGACCGTGCTCCTGTACGCGCACTACGACGTGCAGCCGCCGCTCGACGACGCCGCGTGGACGACCCCGCCGTTCGAGCTGACGGAGCGCGACGGCCGCTACTACGGCCGGGGCGCGGCGGACTGCAAGGGGAACGTCGTCACGCACCTCACGGCCCTGCGCGCCCTGCGCGCGCTGGTGGGCGACGACCTCCCCGTGGGCGTGCGGATCGTGATCGAGGGCTCGGAGGAGCAGGGCACGGGCGGCCTGGACGGGTGGGTGGAGGCGAACCCGGGCGCCCTGGCCGCCGACGCGATGCTCATCCAGGACACCGGCAACGCGACGCTCGGCCTGCCCACGCTCACCGTGTCGCTGCGCGGGGCGACGAGCGTCGTCGTGCGCGTCGAGGCGCTCGAGGGCGAGATCCACTCCGGCATGTTCGGCGGGGCCGCGCCCGACGCCCTCGCGGCGCTGGTCGCCCTCCTGGCCTCCCTGCGCGACGCCGACGGGAACACGACGATCGACGGCGTCGACGCCTCGGGCACCTGGCCGGGCGTCGGGTACGACGCCGACCAGTTCCGCGCCGATGCGGGCGCCCTGCCGGGCACGTGGCTGCTCGGCGACGGCAGCGTGGCCGACATGCTGTGGGCCCGCCCGGTCGTGACGATCCTCGGCATCGACGCGCCGTCCGTCGTCGGCTCGGCGGCGGCGATCCAGCCGCGCGCCGCGGCGCGCCTCAACCTGCGCGTGCCGCCCGGCGCGGACGCCCGCGACCTGCAGGACAAGCTCGCGGCGCACCTCGAGGCGCACGCGCCGTGGGGCGTGCGCGTCACCGTGGAGCGCGACACCCCGGGGCAGCCGTTCGCCGCCCGGACCGACGGGCACGTCTTCGAGACGCTGTCGACGGCGCTCGCGGACGCCTACGGCAGGGCCACCGTGACCGCCGGGCAGGGCGGGTCGATCCCGCTGTGCAACATCCTGGCGGGCCAGTACCCGGACGCCGCGATCGTGCTGCTCGGCGTCGAGGAGCCGGCCTGTCTGATCCACGCGCCGAACGAGAGCGTGCACCCGAGCGAGATCGAGAACCTCGCCGTCGGGGAGGCGCTGTTCCTGGCCTGGCTCGGCGTCAGGCGCTCGTCGGCGTCGGGCTGACGGGTGCTCCCCGGTACCAGGCGCTCGCCCCGGGGAGGTACATGGTGACCGTCGCGGCGACGACGGCCGCCACGTGCACCACGCGGACGGCGGCGAACGCCTGGGCCAGCTGGCCTCCGGCGCCGGTAGGCGACGACCAGGAGCGTCGCGACGCCGTACACGACCACGCGGAGGCCGAGGTTCATCCAGAGCCCGGCATCCATCGCACCGGTCGTCGCCCACGGGACGACGACCAGCAGCGTCTCGACGGCCCCCGACCCGACCGCGACGGCCCACAGGGCGGTCGCGCGACGGACGACGGCAGGCGGACGGGAGCGCGCCGTGCCGGTGCTGGCCTCGAGTGTCTGCATGTCGACGACGCCAGGCGCACGGACCGCCCGGACCGACCGTGCCGTCCTCCGTGTTCCGGTAGGGGAAACCACCGGCGTCTCGGCGGCTACGGCACGATGGGCACATGACGACGACGTCACCCGCCGAGGCCGACACCGCACGGCGCCCCCTCGCCGCCCGCTACGACGCCGTCGTGGTGGGCGGCGGGCACAACGGGCTGACGGCGGCCGCCTACCTGGCGCGGGCGGGGCGCAGCGTGCTGGTGCTCGAGCGTCTCGACCACGTGGGCGGCGCGGCCGTGTCGGCGCGGGTGTTCCCGGGCGTGGACGCGCGGCTGTCGCGCTACTCGTACCTGGTCTCGCTCCTGCCGCGCCGGGTGATCGAGGAGCTGGGCCTGCCGGTCACGCTGCGCCGCCGCCGGTACTCCTCCTACACGCCCGTGGGGGACACCGGTCTGCTCGTCGACACCGGGGACGACGCCGTCACCCGCGCGTCGTTCGCGGCGGTCGGCGCGGAGGGCGACCACGCGGCGTGGCAACGCTGGTACGCGGCCACCGGCCGCCTCGCGCGCCGGCTGTTCCCGACGCTGACCGAGCCGCTGCCCTCGCGCGCCGAGGCCCGCGCGCTCGTGGACGACGTCGCGACCTGGCGCGACCTCGTCGAGCGGCCGCTGGGGGAGGCGCTGCGGGACCGCTTCGCCTCCGACGTCGTGCAGGGCGTCGTCGCGACCGACGGGCTGATCGGCACGTTCGCCGACCTCGACGAGGCCTCGTTGGCGCAGAACCGCTGCTACCTCTACCACGTGATCGGCGGCGGCACGGGGGACTGGGACGTGCCGGTGGGCGGCATGGGCGCCGTGTCCGGGGCGCTGCGGGACGCCGCGGCCGCCGCCGGCGCCACGGTGGTGACGCGGGCCGCGGTGTCCGCCGTGGACCCCGGCGGCGGCGGCGACGCGCGGGTCGCTTGGTCCGACGACAACGGTCGCGACCACGAGGTCGCGGCGGGCGCGGTGCTGTGCGGCGCGGCGCCCGACACGCTCGACCGCCTGCTGGCGGCGACCGGGGCCGCGCCGTCGGGCCGCGCCACGCCGCAGCCGCCCGAGGGCGCCCAGCTCAAGGTGAACCTGCTCGTGCGCCGCCTGCCCCGCCTGCGCGGCAGCGACCACGGCACGGGCGTCGACCCGGCCGCGGCGTTCGGCGGCACGTTCCATGTCCACGAGTCGGCCGCGCAGCTCCGGGCCGCGCACGCGCAGGCGGCGTCGGGACGGGTCCCCGAGGTGCCGCCGTGCGAGATCTACTGCCACTCGCTGACGGACCCGAGCATCCTCGGGCCCGAGCTTCGCGCCACCGGCGCCCAGACGCTCACCCTGTTCGGTCTGCACATGCCCGAGCGTCTGTTCCGCCCCGACCCCGTAGGGGCCCGGGAGCAGGCGCTCGCGGCCACGCTCGCGTCGCTGGACTCCGTGCTCGCCGAGCCGATCGAGGACGTGCTGCTGCACGACGCCGACGGCCGTCCGTGCCTCGAGGCCCGCACCCCCGTGGACCTCGAGGGGGACGTCGGGCTGCCGGGCGGGCACATCTTCCACCGCGACCTGTCGTGGCCGTGGGCCGCCGGCGACGACGTGGACGACACGGGGCTGGACCGCCCGGGCTCCTGGGGCGTGGAGACCGTGCACCCGCGCGTGCTGCTGGCCGGCGCGGGCGCACGGCGCGGCGGGGGCGTGAGCGGCGTCCCCGGCCGCGCCGCGGCGATGGCGGTGCTGGGCGGCGGCTAGCGGATCCCGGCGCGCCGTGGGCCGTGCGGCCCGGACCCCCTCGTCACCCGGGGAGGACCCTGGCTTCTTCGTCCCGTTCCTGCTCGGCCGCCCACGCGTAGTCCGGCTCGTCGCGCAGCAGCGCGGAGTGCGGGCCCCGCGCCACGACCCGCGCGGCGGCGTCCCCGGCCTCCGGACCGGCGCCCAGCAGCAGCACCTCGTCCGCGACCGCGAGCGGTGTGAGCCGGTGCGACGCGACGACGACCGCGCGCCCGGTCCCGCGGGCGTGCGCGGCCAGCGTCGCGACCAGCGCGTCGGCGGTGGCGGCGTCGAGGTGCTCGGCGGGCTCGTCGACGAGGAGGGCCCGGGCGGGCGCGAGGAGCGCCCTCGCGACGAGCAGGCGTCGGCGCTCGCCGCCGGAGACGTCGGCGCCGTCAGGGCCGAGCATCGCGTCCAGGCCGTCGGGCAGCCCGGCTAGCCAGGCGTCCAGGCCGACGGCGGCGAGCGCGCCGCCGGCCTCGTCGGCGGTCACGTCCGGCCGGGCGACGCGGAGGTTCTCCAGGACCGTCGTGCCGAACAGGTGCCCGTCCTCGGCGACGAACAGCGCCCCGCCGTCGCCGGCCCGGACGGCGCCGGCGCGTGGCGGCAGCAGGCCCGCCGCCGTGAGCAGCACCGTCGTCTTGCCCACGCCGGACGGCCCGGCCAGGGCGACGACGGCGCCGGGGCGCAGCGCGAGGTCGACGCCCTCGACCACGGCGCGGTCCGCCCAGCCGGCGCCGACGCCGTCGAGCTCCAGCAGCGTGTCCGACCCCTGCCCCACCGGGGAGAACCGTGCGGCGGACACCTGGGCAGGCTCGCGCGGGCTGCCAGGCACCGGGGGTGCCCCGCCGGCCTCGGGGTCCGACAGGTCGGGGAGGAGGGCGACGAGCCGCCGCGCGGCCTCCCGCGACCGGCGCAGCTGGACGGCGGCGGCGGGCAGCGTCGACGTCGCCTCGAAGACGGCGAGCGGGGTGAGCACGACGACCGCGAGCTCGACGGGAGTCAGCGCGCCCGCCGCGACGGCGGGGAGGCCGAGCAGCAGCGAGCACAGCACGGCGAAGGTCTGCGCCCCCGCGTCGATGGCCGCCGACGTGCCGGAGATGCGCGCGCCGTCGTCGGTCGAGCGGGTGAGGCGCGCGTCGGCGGCGCGCAGGCCGGCGAGCCGGGCGTCGGGCCTGCCGGCGACGCGCAGCTGCTGACCGTCCTCCAGCAGCTCGAGCGCGCGCCCGGTCACCTCGGCCCGGGCCGCGGCGCCCCGCCGCTCGACCGACGCCGCCGCGCGGGACGCCAGCCACGGCGCGAGCACGCCCGTGAGCAGCAGGCAGCCGAGCAGGGTGGCCCCGGCGGCGGGCAGGAACGCCCCCACCAGGACCACGGAGCCGAGCCCCACGCACGCCGCCACCCCGGCGGGGATCAGCGCCCGTACGACGACGTCGCCCACCGCGTCGACGTCGGCGCCGACGCGGGCGAGCAGGTCGCCGCGGCGCAGCGCGATCACGCGCGTCACGGGCCCCCGGGCCAGCGCGTCGTAGAGGTTGGCCCGCAGTGCTGCCATGCCGCGCAGGGCGACGTCGTGGGACGCGAGCCGCTCGAGGTAGCGCAGCACGCCGCGGCCGGTGCCGAAGGCGCGGACGGCCACGACCGCCACCGAGAGCTGCAGCACGGGCGGCATCTGCGAGGCGCGGGCGATGAGCCACGCCGCGGCGGCGGCCAGGCCCACCGAGAACCCGAGCGCCAGGGTGCCGAGCGCGACGGCGCGCGCCACGCGGGTCCAGCGCACCTCCAGCATCGGCAGCACGCGGCGCAGCGGGTCGGTCGTCGCGCGCCTCACGACGCCACCGCCTCGGCCGGCCCGACGACGCGCGAGGAGACGTCCACCACCTGGTCGGCGAGCGCCAGGAGCGACGCCCGGTGCGCGACGACGACGACCGTGCGCCCGGCGTCGCGCCACGCGCGCACGGTGTCGAGCACCACCTGCTCACCGCGGGCGTCCAGGTGCGCGGTGGGCTCGTCGAGCAGCACGAGGGGCGGGGGAGCGCCGTCGCCGGGTGTCTCGCCGTCGAGCAGCGCGGCGGCGAGCGCCACCCGCTGCCGCTGCCCGACGCTCAGCCCGGTGCCGCCCAGGCCGACCGGGGTGTCCCACCCCTGCGGCAGCCCCGCGACGACGTCGTCCAGGCCCGTGGTCCGCGCGGCCGCCGCCAGGGCGTCGGCGGGCACGGGGCGGCCGTCGGTGACGGCGTCGCGCACGGTGCCGGGGGCCAGGGTGGGGCGCTGCGGCACCCACGTGACCTGCGGCCACCAGGTGGCCGGGTCGACGGTGCCGAGGTCTGTCGGGAGGGCGCCGCCCGGAGCCTCGACGAGCACCCGGCCCTCGTCGGGGCGCAGCAGCCCCAGCAGGACGAGCGCCGTCGTGGACTTTCCCGCGCCGCTCGGCCCGCGCAGCGCGACGACCCTGCCGCCGCCGGGGCGGCCGGTGCCGAGCGGCACGCGCGCGGTGAGCCCGGCGGGGGCGAGGACGTCGCGGTCGCCGGCACGGACGCCGACGCCGTCGAGCACGAGGGTCGCGCCGGCGAGGGCCGGCGCGGGGGTGGTGCCCGCGACCGGGACGGGCCGCTCGAGGAGGGTGAAGGCCCGATCGGCGGCCGCCAGGCCGTCGGTGGACGCGTGGAACTCGGCGCCGACGCGACGCAGCGGCAGGTAGACCTCGGGCGCGAGCACGAGGACGGCGATGGCGGGCACCAGGGCGATCATCCCCTCGACGAGGCGCAGGCCGACGCCGACGGCGACGATCGCGACCGACAGCGTGGTGAGCAGCTCCAGCACCATCCCGGACAGGAACGCGATCCGCAGCGTGCCCATGGTGGTGCGCCGCGCCGCGTCCCCGAGGGCCCGCACGCGGGCGCCGGGCCCGATCTCGCGACCGAAGGCCCGGAGGGTCGGCAGCCCGGCCAGCAGGTCGAGCACCTGCGACCCCAGGCGCTCGATGGTACGCAGCCGGCGCTCGGAGGCGCCCGCGGTCATGACGCCGACCAGCCACATGAACAGCGGCACCAGCGGCAGGGTGACGACGCAGATCAGCGCGGAGACCCAGTCCAGCCCGAGGACGACCAGCACCAGCGCGGGGGTGAGGATCGCCGTGAGGAGCAGCTGGGGCAGGTAGCGCACGAGGTACGGGCCCAGGTCGTCCAGGCCTCGCGTGGCGAGCGTGGCCGTGGCGGCGGCCCCCTCGCCGTCGGTGCCGTCCCCGGTGGGCCGCGGGCCCAGCGCCACCGCGTGCGCGACCACCTGCTCGCGCAGCTCGGCCACGACGTCGGCCGCCGCCTTCTGCGCGTACCGCTCCTGCGCCCAGGCGATGACGGCGCGCGCGGCGATCGCGCCGACGAGCGCCCCGAGCCACGGCGCGACGTCGGCCAGGGCGAGCGGCGCGCCCGCGCTGCCCGCCGTCACGGCCGGGCCGAGGGTGTGCGCGATGGCGAAGGCCTGGAGCACGACGGCGCCGGCGGCGGCGACGCCGAGCGCCGCTGTGAGGGCGACGTACCACCGGGCCGCGCGCGCACGCCGCAGCAGGCGGGGGTCGAGGGGCTTCACGGGAGCAGGCCAGGGGTCGGCACGAAGGTCAGTATCGACGACGGGGCGCGCGTCAGAACGCCGCGTCCTTGATCTTCTGCCACGACAGCCCCGCGGGGGCGGGGATGTCCTTGCTGGAGAGGCGCCGGCGGAAGATCCAGTACGTCCACGCCTGGTAGGCGATGACGAGCGGCGTGAGCACCACCGCCACCCACGACATCACCGTGAGCGTGTACGGCGTCGAGGCGGCCTCCGCCACCGTGAGGGCCTCGCCACCGTCGAGCGCGGGGATCACGTCGGGGTACATGGAGCCGAAGATCAGGACGACGGCGCTCGCGATGGCGACGGCCGAGAGCGTGAACGCCCATCCCTCCCGTCGCGCCCGCGCCGCCACGACCACGCCGACCAGGGCGAGGGCCGCGACGCCGACGGCCGCCCACGTCCACGTCGCCGAGTAGGCGACCTGGGCCCAGACGGCCCAGCCGCCCGCGACGACGAGCGCGACCACGGACAGCGCCGACGCGAGCCGGCCGGCGCGCTCGCGCACGTCGCCGTCGGTCTTGAGGGCGACGAACACGCTGCCGTGCAGCAGGAAGAGCACCAGCGTGGTGAGGCCGCCGAGCAGGGCGAACGGGTTGAGCAGCGCCCAGAAGCCGCCCACGTACTGGTGGTCGACGTCGAGCAGCAGGCCGCGCACCAGGTTGCCGAACGCGACGCCCCACATGATCGACGGGATCCACGACCCGAACTGGATGGCGACGTCGCAGCGCCGTGCCCACCGGGCGTCGGAGATCTTGCCGCGGTACTCGAAGGCGACGCCGCGCGCGATGAGGCCCAGCAGGATGATCAGCAGCGGCAGGTAGAAGCCGGAGAACATCGTGGCGTACCACTCGGGGAAGGCGGCGAAGGTGGCGCCGCCCGCGGTGAGCAGCCACACCTCGTTGCCGTCCCACACCGGGCCGATCGTGTTGATCAGCACCCGGCGTTCCTTGTCACGCTGCTCCCTGCCGCCGCGCGGCAGGATCGACAGCAGCATGCCGACGCCGAAGTCGAAGCCCTCGAGTACGAGGTAGCCCGTCCACAGGACGGCGATGATGACGAACCAGAGGATCGCGAGGTCCACGGGGGTCTCCCAGTTCTCGGTTTCGGGCGCTCAGTACGCGAAGGACAGGGGGCGGTCGGTGTCGTCGGGCTCCTGCGCCTCCGGCGACTCGTCGCGGACGGAGTCCGGGACCCCTTCGACGGCGTACCGGTGCATCAGCCGGTACCAGACGACGGCGAGCACCGCGTAGACCAGCGTCAGCACGATCATCGACGTGAGGATCACGCCCGCCGGCACCGCCGTGGACACGCCGCGCTCGGTGAGCAGCCGCACCTGGTCGATGCCCGTCGGGTTGGGCGCCACCACCCACGGCTGGCGGCCCACCTCCGTGAAGATCCACCCGAACGAGCAGGCGAGGAACGGCATGGGGATCGCCAGGAGGCCCAGCCTGCCCAGCCAGACGTTGTCGCTCACCCTGCCCTTGCGGGTGGCCCACAGCGCGGTGAGCGCGAGCGCCAGGGAGAACACCGCCAGTCCGATCATGAGCCGGAACGACCAGTACGTGATGGCCAGCGGCGGCGTGTACGTGACGGGCTCGCCCGACGCGGTGACGTCGCCGTACCGCTCGGTGTACTGCTCCTGCACGTCGTAGACGCCGGGCAGGTAGGACTCGGGACCCGAGAAGTGGCCGGTGCCGAGGAAGCTGGTGACGCCCGGCACGGAGATGAGGTGGTCCACGTCCTCGCACCCGGCGTACAGGGGGCCGACGGCGAGGATGGAGAACTCGGCGGCCTCGGTGCCCTCGCACAGGGCCTCGGCCGACGACATCTTGCCGGGCTGCTGCTCGTACATGAGCTTGCCCTGGAGGTCGCCCGACCAGATCACCCCGGCGCCGGCGATGATCATGGTCCACACGCCGACGAGGACCGCGGGCCGGTACACGGTGCGCGCCTTCTCGACGTTCTCGGGCTTCTTGCTGCGCACGAGCCGGACCATCCACCACGTGGCGATGCCGCAGACGAACGTGCCCGCGGTGAGGAACGCGGCCGTGATCGTGTGCGGGAACGCGGCCCACAGCGTGTTGTTCGTGAGCACGGCGCCGATGGACTCCATCTCGGCGCGCCCGGTCTCCTCGTTGTAGATCGTGCCCACGGGGTGCTGCATCCACGAGTTCGCGGCGAGGATGAAGAACGCCGAGAGGTTCGTCGCGAGCGCGAACAGCCAGATGGCCGCGAGGTGCACCTTCTTGGACACGCGGTCCCAGCCGAAGATCCACAGGCCGAGGAAGACGGACTCGACGAAGAAGGCCGCCAGCGCCTCCATCGCGAGCGGCGCGCCGAAGACGTCGCCGACGAAGCGGGAGTACTCGCTCCACGCCATCCCGAACTGGAACTCCTGCCAGATGCCGGTGACCACGCCCAGCGCGAAGTTGATCAGCAGGAGCTTGCCGAAGAACTTGGTCAGCCGGAGCCAGCGCTCCTTCTTGGTGACGACCCACGCCGTCTGCATCCCGGCGACCAGCGGTGCGAGGCCGATGGTCAGCGGGACGAAGATGAAGTGGTACACGGTCGTGATGGCGAACTGCCAGCGGGCCAGTGCGAGGGCGTCCACGGGGTTCTCCTTGCTCGTTCGTCCGACCGGTCTCTCGACCGTAGGACCACCGGTGCGCGGGCGCACGACCAGCGCTGTCGTCGTCACGGGACGGGATTCGTGAAGACTTTCACGATCTAAGTAGTGAAGGTCTTCACAAGTCAAGCCGGGGCGGGTCGCGCCCGCGACGTGCGGCGTCGGGTCACGCGGCGGGGCGCGCAGGATGCGATACTGGTGCGAAGCCGTCCTGGCCCACATCCCGGGGCGGCCCACGAGCTCGCAGCACTCGCGATCCGCACGCGATGCCGCCGCCAGGCCACGAGGCCGGGCGGCGGGCGTCCGCGAAGAGCGCGGTGCCGCAGCCGGAACCGAGACTTCCGTCGGCCGGCGCGCTGAGCAGCGCGCGCGTCCGACGACGACCACCGGTGGCCCGCACGTGTGGGGGCGGGGCCGCCGGAGCTGGAGCGCTTTTCGTGACGTCCGACAACCCGACCGACGCCGCAGCCCGCAAGCCCGCCCGCCGTCGCGCCACCCGGGCCGCCGCCGCACCCCAGGGCCCGCAGGCCGAGCAGCCCGCCGCCCCCGCGGCCGCCCCCCTCTCCGACCTGGTCCTGCCGGAGCGTGCCGACGCCCAGGCCGAGACGGCCGCGGGCGGCGCCGCGTCGCTCGCCGACATCGTGCTGCCGGAGGGGCCCGCCGGGCGTGCGGCCGACGAGGTCGCCGAGAAGCCGGCGCGCTCCCGCCGCCGCGCCACCCGCACCACCGGAGCGCAGCGCGCCACCGAGCCCGAGGCCACCACCGAGGCCACCACCGAGCCCGTCGCCGCCGAGCCGGCCGACGAGGTTCCTGCCGCCGAGCCCGAGGCCGCGCCGGCCAAGAGCCGCAGCACGTCCGGCGGCACGCGCACCCGCGCCCGCCGCACGGCTGCGTCGAAGGACGAGGTCCCCGCCGAGACCACCGAGGAGACCGCGCAGGCCGACGCCGCGGAGGCCGCCCCCGCGAAGAAGGCGCCCGCGAAGCGGGCGACCAAGAAGGCCACCACCCGGAAGGGCGCCGGCGCGGCGAAGGACGCCGAGAAGCCCGCCGGGCAGGCCGCTGCCGCGGAGGACAAGCCTGAGGCGGCCGCGGAGAAGACCGCCGAGCAGACCGCGCCGCGCTCGCCGGCCGTGCGGGGCGGCGGGTCGGCCACCCCGCGCCTCGCGACGACGGCCGTGCTGTTCCAGGCCCCCGACCTGTCGACCGCACGCCGGTCCCGCCGCGCGCAGGCCCCCGCCGGCCCGCCGCGCCCGCACGACGCGCCGGCCGAGGAAGCGACGAGCGCGCCCGAGCCCGAGGTCGCGACGAGCGCACCCGAGAAGGCTCCGGCGCCCGCCGTCGAGACGCCGAAGGACGAGCCGACGCGGGCCCGGTCGCGCCGTGCGACCCGCGGCACCCGCGCCGCGAAGGCCGCGGAGCCCGCCGAGCAGGTGGCTCCGGAGGCTCCCGTCGAGGCGCCCGCCGCCGCCGACGCCCAGGTTGCGGAGCCCGTCGGGTCGCCGGCGTCCACGGAGCGGGTGGCCGACGTCGAGCTCAGCGAGGACGAGGCCGCCGCGGTCGAGGAGGTCGGCGCGATCGAGTCCGAGCTCGTGGCCGAGGGCGTCGAGCTCGTCGACCTGGGCCCGGAGGACCTGAGCGACGAGGACGGCGAGGACGACGAGATCCGCCCGCGCCGGCGCCGGCGCCGGGGTGGACGCGGCCGTCGGGGCGGTCGCCGCCCCGAGGGCGAGGACCTGGACGACGAGGACGGTTCCGACGAGGGTGCCGGCGAGGACGAGCGCCCCGCCGAGACCGAGGTCGACGACCACGGCCGCGGCGAGGACCAGGCCGACGAGCAGGCCGACGAGCAGGGCGAGGACGAGGGCGGCGAGTCCGCCTCGAGCCGTCGCCGTCGTCGCCGTCGCCGCGGCACCCGCCAGGAGCGGGCCGAGGCCGCCGTGGCGCGTACCCGTGACCGCGACGAGGTCACGGCCCTCAAGGGCTCGACGCGCCTCGAGGCGAAGCGCCAGCGCCGCCGCGAGGGCCGCGACGCCGGCCGCCGCCGCCAGATCATCACCGAGGCCGAGTTCCTCGCGCGCCGCGAGTCCGTGACGCGGTCGATGGTGGTGCGCGAGCGCGACGGCCGCACGCAGATCGCCGTGCTCGAGGACGGCGTGCTCGTGGAGCACTACGTCTCGCAGCAGTCGCAGGCGTCGATGGTGGGCAACGTCTACCTCGGCCGCGTGCAGAACGTGCTGCCCAGCATGGAGGCCGCGTTCGTCGACGTCGGCAAGGGGCGCAACGCCGTCCTGTACGCCGGCGAGGTGAACTGGGACGCCGCGGGGCTCGAGGGCCAGCCGCGCCGCATCGAGGAGGCCCTGAAGTCGGGCGACTCCGTGCTCGTGCAGGTCACGAAGGACCCGATCGGGCACAAGGGCGCGCGCCTGACCTCGCAGGTCACGCTCGCGGGCCGGTACCTGGTGTTCGTGCCGGGTGGCGGCATGACCGGGATCAGCCGCAAGCTGCCCGACACCGAGCGCAGCCGGCTCAAGAAGATCCTGCGCGACGTCGTGCCCGAGGGCGCGGGCGTCATCGTGCGCACCGCCGCCGAGGGCGCGAGCGAGGCGGAGCTGCGCGCCGACGTCGAGCGCCTCGAGGCCCAGTGGGCCGCGATCCAGAAGAAGTCGTCGTCGGCCAGCGCCCCGGCGCTGCTGCAGGGCGAGCCCGACCTCGCGATCCGCGTCGTCCGCGACATCTTCAACGACGACTTCTCGTCGCTGCAGATCCAGGGCCAGGGCGCGTGGGACGAGATCGCCCAGTACGTCGAGGAGCTCGCCCCCGACCTGCGCGACCGCGTGACGAAGTGGACGGAGAACACCGACGTGTTCGCCGTGCACCGCGTGGACGAGCAGCTCGCCAAGGGCATGGACCGCAAGGTCTGGCTGCCGTCCGGCGGGTCGCTGGTCATCGACCGCACCGAGGCCATGACGGTCATCGACGTCAACACCGGCAAGTTCACCGGCGCGGGCGGCACGCTCGAGGAGACCGTCACGCGGAACAACCTCGAGGCGGCCGAGGAGATCGTGCGCCAGCTGCGGCTGCGCGACATCGGCGGCATCGTCGTCATCGACTTCATCGACATGGTGCTCGAGTCGAACCGCGACCTCGTGCTGCGCCGGCTGGTGGAGTGCCTGGGCCGCGACCGCACCAAGCACCAGGTGGCCGAGGTGACCTCGCTCGGTCTCGTGCAGATGACCCGCAAGCGCGTGGGCCAGGGCCTGGTCGAGGCGTTCTCCGAGACCTGCGAGCACTGCAAGGGCCGCGGGTTCATCGTGCACAGCGAGCCGATCGAGAAGAACGGTGCCCACCAGCACCACGACGGCGACCAGGGCGAGGGGGCGAAGCGGTCGCGCCGCAAGCGCGGCGGCAAGCAGGGCGAGCCGGCGACCCCGGCGCCCGCAGCCGAGGTGCCGACCCTGCCCGAGGACCGCTCCGAGGCCCGCGAGGCCGTCAAGGCCACGCTCGCCACGATCGCGGCCGCCGCGGCGCATGCCCACGAGCACGAGCACGAGGCCAAGGACGAGGCCAAGCACGAGGCCGCGGACGGTGCGAAGGACGCCGCTCCGGCGGCGGCTCCGGCCACCGCTGCCCCGGCGCCCCTGGACCGGCCCGAGCCCTTGGACCTGCCCGAGCCCGTGGAGCCTTCGGCCGTGACGCCCGTCGCGCCGGAGACGCTCATCGAGCTGCCGGAGCGGAAGCCGGAGCCGGCGGCCGAGCCCGCGGCCGACACGGCGCCCGCGGCGGCCACGAAGCCCGCGAAGAAGGCTCCGCGCCGCGCGCGGAAAGGAGCCGGAGCCCCGAAGCCTGCTCAGTCGGGTGCTGGGGAGGCTGCGGCCGCGGGAGTGACCGGCACCGAATGACCTACCGAGTGACCTGACCGCGAGGTCGAGGTGAGGGCCCGAGGTCGATGTCCAGGACATCGACCTCGGGCCCTTCGCTTCGACCTCGGCGTGTCATGCTCGGGCCATGACGGGGGACGACCGCAGCGGTGGACGGCTCGAGGTGATCGCCGGCCCGATGTTCGCCGGCAAGACGGAGGAGCTGGTGCGCCGGGTGCACCGCGCGCAGGTGGCACGCCGGGGCGTCCTCGTCGTCGCGCACGAGCTCGACACGCGCAGCGGGCCGGGCCGGGTGGCGTCCCACTCCGGGCTGGAGGTGCCCTCGCGCAACGTGCGGCACGCCGAGGAGATCCCGGGGCTCGTCACGGCGGGCACGGAGCTGGTGGCGGTCGACGAGGCGCAGTTCTTCGGCCCCGACCTCGTGGACGTCGCGACGGCGCTGGCCGACGCGGGACTCGTCGTGGTGGTGGCCGGGCTGTCCGTGACGTTCGACGGCCGGGCGTTCGCGCCGCTGCCCGAGCTGATGGCGGTCGCCGAGTCGGTCACCAAGCTCACCGCGGTGTGCGCGGTCTGCGGTCGCGACGCCGCGTTCCACGTCCGGATCGAACAGGCGCCGACCGACGACGACGCGCTGGCCCCGACGTCGGGGCACGTGGGCGGGTCCGAGTCGTACGAGGCGCGCTGCCGGCAGCACCGCGCCGGCTGACGAGGGGGACGCCGCCGCGCCGCCCGACGGTCAGCGGCGCCCGAGCTGCTGGCGCATCGGGCAGTCGAACGGGTCGCGGGCGGCCAGCCCGACCTCGTTGAGGTAGCGCACGACGATCGCGTACGAGCGCAGCAGCGAGGTCTCGGTGTACGGCATCCCGAGACGCGCGCAGTGCTCCCGGACGATCAGCCGGGCGCGCGCCAGGTGGGGACGCGGCATGCTCGGGAACAGGTGGTGCTCGATCTGGAGGTTGAGGCCGCCCATCAGGACGCTCATCCAGGCGCCCCCGCGCACGTTGCGCGACGTGAGCACCTGCTTCGACAGGAAGTCGATCTTGCTGCCCTCGGGGATCATCGTCATGCCCTTGTGGTTGGGCGCGAACGTCGCACCCATGTAGACGCCGAACACGGCGAGCTGCACGCCGAGGAAGGCGAACCCGAGGCCCAGGGGCAGCCACCACAGGACGACCGCCACGTAGACGGTGAGGCGCACCAGGATCGTCACGAGCTCGCGTCGGCGGGACGCGCGGTCCTCGGGCGGGCCGGTCAGCAGCGAACGCACGGCGGTCACGTGCAGGTTGAGCCCCTCGAGGGTGAGGAGGGGGAAGAACAGCCACCCCTGGCGGCGCGTGATCGCGCCCAGGAACCCGTGGTGGTCGGCGGCCGCCTCCGCGGTGAACGAGATGACGCCGGGGGCGACGTCGGGGTCCTTGCCCACCTGGTTGGGGTTGGCGTGGTGGCGGGTGTGCTTCGTCATCCACCACGAGTAGCTGATACCGACCACGGCGTTCGCCAGGATGCGGCCGACGCGGTCGTTGAGCGGCCCGGACGCGAAGACCTGCCGGTGCGCCGTCTCGTGCGTGAGGAACGCCAGCTGCGTGAGCACGACCCCGAGCGCTGCCGCGATCAGGAGCTGGAACCACGAGTCGCCCAGCAGGACGAACCCGGTCGCGACGCCGCCGAGCGCCAGGAGGAGGACCAGCCCGTTGACGAGGTAGTAGCCGTACGCCCGGCTCAGCAGCCCGGCGTCGCGCACCTCCCGGGACAGGGCACCGTACGTGCTGGTGAACTTCGCGGCGGCACCGTCGCGCGGGGCGGCGGAGCTGTCGAGGACGGCCGGGACGACTGGGGGCATGCGTGCCTCGCAGGGGTCGGGGTCGACTTCCCAGCCGAGGTGTGAGCGGTCGCTCGGTCGCGCGGATGCCCCGAGCCTACGGAACCGTAGGCTCAGGACAAGGGGGATGTCCCCCGGAGCGCGCGGAGCCTGTCGAGCACCTGTCGCGCGGTCGCGGCGTCCGCGGCCGCGAGGATCCCGCGCCCGCCGTGCACGGGACCGCCGTCGAGATCCGTGACGACGCATCCGGCCGCCTCGCACAGGGCGACACCGGGCAGGAAGTGGACGCTTCCGGCGACGCCGGCCCCGGTCACGTAGGCGGCATGGCGGCCCGCGGCCACCCAGGCGAGCGCGAGCGAGCTGGACGCGACCCGGACGGCCCAGGACGCGCGCAGCCCGGCGTCGGCGACGAGCGCCGGCGTCGCCCCGCCGTTGTCGACGTCCACGTTCACGAGGCGGGTCACGGGGGTGGGGGAGGCGTCGACCTCGGGGGAGCCGGCCGCGTCCCGCACGCGGGTGCGCACGCCGTCGGTCCACACCACCTCGCGGGTGAGAGGGTCCGCGACGGCCGCGGCCAGGACCCGTTCGATCCCGTCGCGCCGTTCCACGAGGGCGACGTTGACGCCGAACGACGGGACGCCGGCGGCGAAGTTGAGCGTGCCGCACAGGGGGTCGACGTACCACCGCCGGGCGGCGTCGCCGCCGGACGTGCCGAGCTCCTCGCCGACGACGGCGTCGCCGGGCCGGGCCGCGGCGAGGACGGCGCGGACCGCCCGTTCGGCGGCGACGTCGGTGTCGGTGGCGAAGTCCAGCCCCACCTTCGCGTGGCGGGTCACGGGGCGTCGGAAGGCGTCGGCGACCTCGGTCGCGCCGGCCAGGGCGGCCTCGACCGCCACGTCGGTGTCGCTCACGACGCCGAGCATGGCAGACGTTCATCCTCGCCGGCCGCCGCCATGCTGCGGAGTCTCCTTCGGCGCGCAGCAGCACGTCGGACAGGACAGGGATGAAGCGCAAGGTCGCCGCGACCCTCGCGGGGGCCGTCGTGGCCACCGGCCTCACGGTGGCCCCGGCCCAGGCCGCGTCGGCCGACAAGGGGTCGGCGAGGACATCGAGCAAGGGCACGCGTCCCGCTCGCGGAGGTCCGAGGTCAGGCCCGGTCCTCCACGAGCGGGACGAACGAGTAGGTCCCGTGCTCGGACGTGCGGACCTCACCGTGCTCGTCCCGGGTCACGAGCACCATCACGTGCCGCACGGGGATCACCATCCGGCCGCCGCGGGCGACCTGGTCGACCAGCTCCGGGGGCAGCCGCGCGGGTGCGGCGGACACCAGCACGCGGGACCACCCGCCGGCGCGCGGGGCGCCGAGACGTCCGGGGACGGCTCGGGCCACCCGGGCCCAGGCCATGCCGGTGCGTCGCACGTTGGCCGCGCCCCAGACGGCGAGGTCCGCGTGCCGCTCGAGCCCCAGCACCGACCCGGTGGGTCCGACGAGGCGGGCGAGCAGCGCCGTCGTCCAGCCGGAGCCGGACCCGACGTCGAGCACGTCCGCGCCGACGGGCACGTCGAGAAGCCGGAGCATCGCCGCGACGGTCGACGGCTGCGAGCACGTCTGGCCGTGCCCGATCTCGACGGGGCTGTCCGCCTCGGCCCAGCGGGCCCTGGCGCGGGGCAGGAAGCCGCGCCGGTCGACGGCGCGCAGCGCGGCCGTCACCGCGTCGTCGACGCCTCCGGCCCCGGTCGGCAGGTCTGGCGCTCCGGTCCGCCCGGTCATGTCCCCATCGTCGCCCCGGAGCGGTCCGGACACCGGGCGGGACGCCGGGCGAGCGACGCCGGGCGAGCGGACCCGGCCGGGGCGACGATCGGAGGGACGGTCGGCGACGGACGTCGGCCGCCCGAGATCGGAGGACGACATGGCAGGCACGGTCGCGCGCGTCACGGAGATCACGGCCCGCTCGGACACGAGCTTCGAGGACGCGATCCGCGTCGGCCTCGAGCGGGCGGGCCAGACGGTCCGCCACATCACCGGCGCCTGGGTCAAGGAGCAGAAGGTGGAGGTGTCGGACGGCGCGATCGTCGCGTGGCAGGTGGACCTGCAGGTGACGTTCGTGCTCGAGGGCTGAGCGGAGCGTTCGCGAGGTGGGGTACGTCACGGCCGCCGGCGGGGGAGGACGTTTGAACCGATCGGCGCCGTGACGTAGTCTTGGACGTCGGCGCGCCTGTGGCGTGCCAGTCCCGTGTGTCCACGACGCACCGCACTCGACCGCCGCGGCGGGCCGAGTTGCAGACCAAGTCGGTGAAGAACGTCGTGCGACATGCCCAGACCAGGAGAGATGAGCAGCAACGTGGTGTACGCGATCGTCAAGGCCGGTGGCCGTCAGGAGAAGGTGTCCGTCGGGGACATCGTCGTCATGGACCGCCTCAAGGCCCAGGCCGGTGACACGGTGGAGCTGCCCGCTCTGCTTCTGGTGGACGGGGAGAAGGTGACCACCGACGCCGCGAAGCTGGCGAAGGTCAAGGTCACCGCCGAGGTCGTGCGGGACGAGAAGGGTCCCAAGATCACGATCCTCAAGTACAAGAACAAGACCGGTTACCGCAAGCGCCAGGGTCACCGCCAGTCGCTGACCCGCCTCAAGGTCACCGGCATCAAGTGACTCACCGCCGGGCCGAGCGCGACATCCCGCAGCACGGCCCGCGGCACTGATCCCCTCGTTCTTCGCAGAAAGCAGGTCTGACAGATGGCACACAAGAAGGGCGCGAGCTCCTCGCGCAACGGTCGTGACTCGAACTCCCAGCGCCTCGGCGTCAAGCGCTACGGCGGCCAGGTCGTCAAGGCGGGCGAGATCATCGTCCGCCAGCGCGGCACCCACTTCCACCCCGGCGACAACGTCGGCCGTGGCGGCGACGACACGCTGTTCGCGCTGACCGCCGGCTCGGTGGCCTTCGCGACGCGTCGTGGCCGCAAGGTCATCGACATCGTCGCGGCCGAGGTCTGAGCCGCACACACTTCCCCGGCTCCCACCCGAGTCGACGACGAGGGGCGCACCGTCGCGGTGCGCCCCTCGTCGCTTTGCCTGAGAGGATCTGACCATGGCCAGCTTCGTCGATCGCGTGGTGCTGCACGCCGTGGGCGGTGACGGCGGCCACGGCGTCGCGTCGATCCGCCGCGAGAAGTTCAAGCCCCTCGCGGGGCCCGACGGCGGCAACGGCGGCGACGGCGGCACCGTGAAGCTCGTCGTGGACCCGCAGACGACGACGCTGCTCGAGTACCACCACTCCCCGCACCGCCGCGCGACCAGCGGCACGCAGGGCATGGGCGACGACCGCGACGGCGCCAACGGCGGCGACCTCGTGCTCGCCGTCCCCGACGGCACCGTCGTCAAGGACCGCGACGGGAACGTGCTCGCCGACCTGGTGGGCGCGGGCGCGGAGTACGTCGTCGCGCAGGGTGGCCGCGGCGGGCTGGGCAACCGCGCGCTGGCGTCCCCGAGGCGCAAGGCCCCGGGCTTCGCGCTCCTCGGCGAGCCGGGGGAGGAGCACGAGGTCGTCCTCGAGCTCAAGTCGATCGCCGACGTCGCCCTCGTCGGGTACCCGAGCGCCGGCAAGTCCTCGCTGGTCGCGGCGATCTCCGCCGCGCGGCCCAAGATCGCGGACTACCCGTTCACGACGCTCATCCCCAACCTCGGCGTCGTGCAGGCGGGCGACACCCGTTACACCGTGGCCGACGTCCCCGGCCTCATCCCCGGAGCCAGCGAGGGCAAGGGGCTCGGGCTGGAGTTCCTGCGCCACGTCGAGCGCACCGCCGTGCTGGTGCACGTGCTCGACTGCGCCACCCTCGAGCCGGGCCGGGACCCGCTCAGCGACCTGGACGTCATCGAGGCCGAGCTGGCGGCGTACGCCGGCGACCTCGGCATCGAGGGCGGCCGGGTGCCGCTCACCGAGCGCCCGCGCCTCGTCGTCCTCAACAAGATCGACGTCCCCGAGGCCCGCGAGCTCGCCGAGCTGGTGCGCCCCGACCTCGAGGCACGCGGCCTGCGGGTCTTCGAGGTGTCCACCGCCAGCCACGAGGGGCTGCGGCCGCTCACCTTCGCGCTGGGCGAGCTCGTGGAGCGCGCCCGTGCGGCCGCCCCCGCGCCGGAGCCGACGCGCGTCGTGCTGCGCCCGCGCGCCGTCGACGAGGCGGGCTTCACCGTGACGGCCAAGCGGGAGCACGAGGGCGTCTACTACGAGGTGCGCGGCTCCAAGCCCGAGCGCTGGGTGCGGCAGACCGACTTCAACAACGACGAGGCCGTCGGCTTCCTCGCCGACCGGCTCGCCAAGCTGGGCGTCGAGGACCGGCTCCTCAAGGCCGGCGCCGTCGCGGGCGACGAGGTGCGCATCGGCGACCCCACGAACGCCGTCGTCTTCGACTGGGAGCCCACGCTCTCCACCGGCCCGGAGCTGCTGGGCGCGCGCGGCACCGATCTGCGCCTCGACGAGAGCGACCGCCCGACCCGCGGTGACAAGCGCCGCGAGCACCAGGAGCGCATGGACGCCAAGACCGAGGCGCGCCGCGAGCTGTGGACGGAGCGCCAGTCGGGTCACTGGACGGACCCCGACGACGACTGACCGCCGATCCGGCGAGAATGCACGGGTGAACGCCGCCACCTCCCGCACCAGCCTGCCGGACGCCCGCCGCGTCGTCGTCAAGATCGGTTCGTCGTCGCTCACCGGCCCGGACGGGCACCTGGACCTGGCGGCGCTGCGTGCGCTCGTCGACGTGCTGGCGGCGCGGGTGGCGGGCGGTGCCCAGGTGGTGCTCGTCTCCTCCGGCGCGATCGCGGCCGGCATCGGGCCGCTCGGCCTGAGCGCCCGGCCCCGCGACGTCGCCACCATGCAGGCCGCGGCCATGCTGGGCCAGGGTCAGCTGGTGGCCCGGTACACCGAGGCGTTCGCCGCGCACGGGCTGCAGATCGGGCAGGTGCTGCTCACCGCGGAGGACACGGTGCGGCGGTCGCGGTACCGCAACGCGCAGCGCTCCCTGGAGCGGCTGCTCGCGCTCGGCGTCGTGCCGGTCGTCAACGAGAACGACGCCGTGACCACCGACGAGCTGACCTTCGGCGACAACGACCGCCTCGCGGCCCTCGTCTCGCACCTCGTGCGCGCCGACGCGATGGTGCTGCTCACCGACGTGGACGGCCTGCACGACGCGCCCCCGTCGCGCCCCGGCGCCCGGCGCATCCCGCACGTGGCGGACCTGGCGGACCTCTCCGGGGTCGAGGTCACCGCGCGGGGGAGCGCGGTCGGCACGGGCGGCATGGTCACCAAGCTCGAGTCGGCCCGGATCGCGACCGGCGCCGGCGTGCCGGTCGTGCTGACCAGCGCGCGGAACGTCGCGGCCGCGCTGGCGGGCGAGGACGTCGGCACGTTCTTCGCGGTCACCGGCCGGCGCACGACGGCGCGCCGGCTGTGGATCGCGCACGCGGCCCAGGCGCACGGCAGGCTCCACCTCGACGACGGCGCGGCGCGGGCGGTGCTCGGTGGCCGCGCGTCGCTGCTGCCCGCGGGCGTCACGCGCGTCGAGGGGACGTTCGAGGCGGGCGACCCGGTGGAGCTGGTCGCGCCGGACGGCGCGGTCGTGGCGCGCGGGCTCGTCGCGTTCGACTCCGGCGAGCTCCCGGGCCTGCTGGGCCGCTCGACGTTCGACCTGCGGGCCGAGCTCGGGGAGGGGTACGACCGCGAGGTCGTGCACCGCGACGACCTGGTGCTCGAGCACCGGCGATGAGTTCGCCGGCCCACGGGCGTCGGTAGGGGCACGGGCGCGCACCGGGCGCGTCACGACCCGCCACCGACACAGGAGGCCGGCATGCGCCGTCATCTCCACGCCCCCGACCTCGCCCCCGCGCACGCCCGCATGCACGCCGCCGGCCGCGCCCTGGCGGCGGCGCTCACCGCCGTCGCCGTCGCGGCAGCCCTCGTCGTTGCGCCGTCGGCCGCGGCGTCCGACCGGGACCCGACGGAGTACACCGGCGAGCTGGCCGGGGCGCGCTACCGCGTGCTGGTCCCGGACGACTGGAACGGCACCCTGCTGCTGTTCAGCCACGGGCACTACCCGTCCGAGTTCTTCGGAGGCTTCCCTGCGCCGCACCTGCTGGGCAACCAGGAGCTGAGCGAGGAGACGCTCACCGACCACGGGTACGCCCTCGCGGGCTCGCTCTTCCAGGGCGATGGCCTCGACTTCACCGTGCCCACGGCCGTGGCGGACCAGTCGCGGCTGCTCGACTGGTTCGAGGCGACCGTGGGCGAGCCGGACCGCACCCTCACCTACGGGCAGTCGATGGGGGCCGTCACGGCGGTGAAGCACGCCGAGGCGGAGCCCGACCGGATCGACGGCGTGCTCACCGTCGGCGGCGTCCTGGACTGGGTGGGCCAGCTCGACGCGATCCTCGACATGAACCTCGCGACCCGCGTGCTGCTCACCGACGGCACCGACGCGCACGGCAACCCGATCGAGCTCGTGGACGCGGCGGACCCGCAGGCCAGCCGCGACGCCCTGGTCGCCGCCCTCACCACGGCGGCGGAGTCGCCCGAGGGGCGGGCGCGGATCTCGCTCATCGCCTCCCTCAACACCGTGACCGGGTGGTACTGGATGAACGAGCCACGCCCCGAGGACCCCGAGGCGTGGGCCCGCGGGCAGGCCCAGTGGCTGGTCGGGGCGTACACGCTGGGCCTGGGGCCGAGCGCCCGCGTGCACCTCGAGGAGACGCTGGGCGGCAACCCCAGCAGCACCGACCTCACCCGGCTGCGGGCGCGGCTCGCGCGGTCCGGCGACGGCGCCGGCGTGCGGGCGGCGTACGCCGCGGCGGGGCTCGACCTGCGCGCTGACCTGGCCGCACTGGAGTCGGCCGTCCCGATCGTGGCGGACCCGGCCGCCCGGGCGGCGATGGTGGCCCACCGGCCGGAGGGCACGACGCCGTCGCCGGTGCTCACCCTGCACACGACCGGCGACGGCGGCGCACCGCCGTCGGCAGAGCGGTCCTTCGCCCGGCGCGTGGCCGAGGTCGGCCACCCGGACCGGTTCCGGAGCCTGTACGTCGAGCGGGGGGCGCACCTGTCCGTGAGCCTGGGGGAGGAGCTCGTCGCCCTGCGCACGCTGGAGCGGCGCGTCGACACCGGCCGGTGGCCCTCGCTCGCCCCGCGGACGCTGGACCGCGCGGCGGACGCGCTCGGCCCGGACTACCGCGCCACGTTCGAGGTGGTCACCCAGCAGACCGTCGACCACGCCCCGGCGTTCACCCGGTTCGTGCCGCCGCCCGCGTCCCGTCCCTCCTGGTGAGAGGGGCCTGCCGCCGCGCGCGCCACCGTCGTACTCTCGGGGGATGACCACGACCCTCACCGAGGACCTGACCGCGGGCGGCTCGGGAGCCGGCACCTCGGGCGACGACGTCACGGCCGCCGTGCGCGACGTCGCGCGGCGGTCCCAGGTCGCGTCGCGGACGCTCGCGACCGCCACCAGGGCCACGAAGGACGCCGCGCTGCACGCGCTGGCCGACGCGCTCGAGGCCGCGGCCGGCGAGATCGTCACGGCGAACGCCGACGACCTCGCCCGCGGGCGGGAGCGCGGCCTGAGCGACGGGCTGCTCGACCGGCTGGCGCTCACGCCGGCGAGGATCGGCGCCATCGCCGGCGCGCTGCGCGAGCTCGCCGGCCTGCCGGACCCGGTCGGCGAGGTGGTGCGCGGCCAGACTCTGCCGAACGGCCTGCGCCTGCGCCAGCTGCGCGTGCCGATGGGCGTGGTCGGCATGATCTACGAGGCGCGGCCCAACGTCACGGTCGACGCCGCGGGCCTCGCGCTGAAGTCCGGCAACGCGGTGATCCTGCGCGGCGGCAGCGCTGCGGCGTCGTCCAACGCGGTGGTCGTCGACGTGCTGCGCCGTGCGCTGGAGGCCCAGGGCCTGCCCGCCGACCTCGTGCAGACCATCGACGCGTACGGGCGCCCCGGCGGCGTCGCGCTCATGCAGGCGCGCGGGCTGGTGGACGTCCTCGTCCCGCGCGGCGGGGCCGACCTCATCCGCACGGTCGTCGAGTCGTCGACCGTGCCGGTCATCGAGACCGGCGTCGGCAACGTGCACGTGTACGTGGACGCCACGGCCGACGTCGCGAACGCCGTCGAGATCGTCATGAACGCCAAGACGCAGCGGGTCGGGGTGTGCAACGCGGCCGAGACGCTGCTGGTGCACGCCGACGCCGCCGAGGCCTTCCTCCCCGCGGCGCTCGCGGCGCTCGGCGGGGCGGGCGTGGTGCTGCACGGCGACGCGCGCGCGGTCGCCCTGGCGCCCGAGTCGGTGGAGGTGCTCCCCGCGACCGACGCGGACTGGGCCACCGAGTACCTCGCCCTCGAGCTCGCCGTCCGCGTCGTCGACTCGCTCGACGATGCGATCGAGCACATCCGCACCTGGTCGTCGGGGCACACCGAGGCGATCCTCACCCGCGACCTGGCCGCCTCCGAGCGCTTCGTCGCCGAGGTCGACTCGGCCGCCGTCATGGTGAACGCCTCGACGCGCTTCACCGACGGCGGCGAACTGGGCCTGGGCGCCGAGATCGGCATCTCCACGCAGAAGCTGCACGCGCGCGGGCCCATGGGCCTGGCCGAGCTCACGACCACCAAGTGGGTCGTGCACGGCGACGGGCACGTCCGGCCCGCGTGAGAGACTGACCCCCGAACCTGCCCGAAGCGACCCGTCGCACACCCACGCACAGGAGGAACCCGTGCTGCACACCGCCGTCCAGGTGGCCCAGGAGGCCGCCGAGCACGCCGAGACCATCTCCCCGATCGCGATGGGTCTCCTCGCGTTCGGTGGCCTGGTCGCCGCGCTCGTGGTGACGTACGCCTTCCGCAACGTGTCCAACCGCCACCACTGACGGCCCCCGTCCGGTCAGCGTGAACGAGCCGTCGTCGCAGCCGCGCCGTCCGCGCCTGGGCGTGATGGGCGGCACCTTCGACCCCATCCACCACGGGCACCTGGTCGCCGCCAGCGAGGCGGCGGCACTGCTCGACCTCGACGAGGTCGTCTTCGTGCCCACGGGCAAGCCGACCTTCAAGCAGCACCAGCAGGTGTCCCCGGCCGAGCACCGCTACCTGATGACGGTGATCGCGACGGCGTCGAACCCCCGGTTCACGGTGAGCCGGGTCGACATCGACCGTCCGGGGCTCACCTACACCGTCGACACGCTGCGGGACCTGCACGAGCAACGACCCGACGCCGACCTGTTCTTCATCAGCGGCGCCGACGCGATCGAGCAGATCCTGACCTGGAAGGATGCCGCGCTCCTGTGGGAGATGGCACACTTCGTGGCTGTCACGCGGCCGGGGCACCAGCTCATGGTGGACGGCCTGCCCCACGACGGGGTCACGACGCTGGAGGTCCCGGCGCTGGCGATCTCGTCGAGCGACTGCCGTCGCCGGGCGCAGGCCGGCCAACCGGTGTGGTACCTGGTGCCGGACGGCGTGGTCCAGTACATCGCCAAGCACGGTCTGTATCGAGGTCTCGATGAGTGACAACAACCCGTCCCGCCCGCTGACCCGTCGCGAGATCCGCGAGCGGGAGCAGGCCGCCGCCGCCGCGCAGGCGAACGCCGCTCCGCCGGCGCCGTCCGGGCCGGAGTACGGCGCGCCCGCCGCGGCGAGGTCGCCGTACGCCCCGCCCCCCGGGCAGGCGCCCGCGCCGCGCTTCTCCGCGCCGGCGACCAGCGCGCCGTCGCGGCGCTCGCTCCGCGAGCAGAGCCCGGCGCCCGCCGCCCCGGCCCCCGCGCCGATGGTGCGGCCGCCGTCCACCTCCGCCGGGGTGCGCGGGCTGGACGAGACCGGTCGCCTGGCCCCGATCCAGCGCCCCACCGGCGAGATGTCGCGCGCCGTCGCCCCGACGCCCCCGGTGCGCCCCGCGCCGCCGGCCGGCGCCCCGACCGCGCCGCCCGCGCGCCCCTCGACCC
>NZ_JBHVSQ010000017.1:0-72440 GCF_042885055.1 Isoptericola sp. NPDC058082
GGGGGGGGGGCGGGGGTGGGAGAGAGGAACTAAAAGGAGAGTGGGGGGAAGAAGAATGACTGGGGGGAGGGTTTCTTTTGCGGGGGGGGGGGCGGACCCCCGAAGGGGCCCCGTCCCACCCCCCGGCGAAGGGCGGCAGCAGGTCGAGGCTCGCGCCGGCCGGCACGACGTCGGACGGCGCGGACCGGCGACCGTCGAGCAGCACGCTGCAGCGCTCCAGCACGGGCCCTGCCGCGGGCGTCCCGGCCGCCAGGCGGGCGACGACGTCGGCGACGGTCGCGCCCGCCGGGACGGCGAGCGTCTCCTCCGAGCGCCCGAGCGCGGCGCGCGCGGCGGCGAAGTAGCGCAGCGCCACCGTCTGCTCGAGGCCCGGCGCCGCGTCCGTCGGCCGGCCCGGCGCCGTCGTCTCCTGGGTCATGCGTGTCATCCTCCGATGGCGCTCATGGTGCGCTCGGGCTGCGTGAACCCCGAGCCGTCGAGGTCGGTGCCGGAGCCCGTGTCGCTCATGCCGTGCCCGGCCTGCTTGGCCCACATCGCGGCGCGCCACAGGTCGGCGAGCACGGCGTCGTCGGCGCCCGCGCGCAGCGGCCCGAGCAGGTCGGTCTCGGTGTGCGCGAACAGGCAGTCGCGCACGCCGCCCTCCGCGGTGAGGCGAGTGCGGCGGCAGTCGTCGCAGAACGGCTCCGTCACCGACGCGATGATGCCGACGCGCCCCAGGCGCGCGCCGTCGGCGCCGCGCACGACGAACCGCTCCGCGGGGGCGCCGTCGCGCGGCTCCTCGTCGGCCTCGAGGGCGAACCGGGTGCCGAGCTGGTCGCGCACCTCGGCCGCGGTGACCATCGCCGCGCGGTCCCAGGCGTGGTCGGCGTCCAGCGGCATCTGCTCGATGAACCGCAGCTCGAAGCCGCGCTCCAGGCACCAGGCCAGCAGCTCGGCGGCGTGGTCGAGGTTGACCCCGCGCACCAGCACCGCGTTGATCTTCACGAGGTCGAACTGCTGCGCCGCGGCGTCGATCCCCGCGAGCGTGCGCTCGAGGAACGGGCGCCGGGCGAGCGTGGCGAACGTGTCCGGGTCGAGGGTGTCGAGGGAGACGTTGACGCGGTCCAGCCCGGCCTCGCGCAGCGCGGCGGCGCGGGAGTCCAGCCCGACGGCGTTGGTCGTGAGGCTCAGCTCCGGGCGCTGGGGGAGGGCGGCGCAGTCGCGCACGATCTCCACGAGGTCGCGGCGCAGCAGCGGCTCCCCGCCGGTGAACCGCACCTGCCGCACGCCCAGGTCGCGCGTCGCGATCCCGACGAGCCGCACGATCTCCTCGCGCGTCATCACCGAGTCCTTCGGCAGGGTCGGCAGGCCCTCGGCCGGCATGCAGTACGTGCAGCGCAGGTTGCAGCGGTCGGTGAGCGAGACGCGCAGGTCGGTCGCGACCCGGCCGAACGTGTCGACGAGCCCGCCGGTGGCAGGCCGGTCCGCGGGCAGCCGCACGTCGGGCACGCCCGCGCCGGGCAGGCGCGGCATCCCGAGGGAGACGGTCGTCATCCGATCAGCTCCCCGCCCCGGTCCCGGTGACGGCCTCGGCGCCGGGGCCCGGGTCCTGCCAGGACAGCGCCGACGACGTCGCGCGGTCGAGCGCGTCGGAGGACTCCCCGCGCGCGGCGGCCAGCCCGGCCGCGTAGCCGACCGCGTACGCGGTGACGGGGGCGGCGGGCCGCGCCACCTGGTGCGCGGCGTCCCGCGCGAGGTCGAGCACCGCGCCGACGTCCACGCTGCGCGGGGGCAGCCCGAGCTCCGCCTCGAGGGCGTCCACCCACCGGTCCAGCACGCTGGAGCCCGGCTCCGAGGCGCGGGGGGCGGCGGGGGGAGTCTGGTCGGTCATCGGGGTCCTCCCGGGCGGTCGGTCGGCGGTCGGGTCGTCGCGGGTCCCGTCCCGGCGCGGGCCGCCACGACCGTGTGGCTTCCTGTGTGGAGTCCTACCGTAAGCCGTCGCAGGTCGTCCCAGGTGTCGACGTCCGCGCTCGCGCCGACGTCGTCGGGCACCTCGACGCAGGACAGCTCCGCGACCAGGCGGCGCACCGGCACGCCGGCGAGCGCGGCGGGGTTCCCCGGCCCGGCGACGACGTCGAGGGCGCGGCGCAGCGCGTCGCGCCGGTACAGGCCGACCAACCACTGCGCGCGGCCCGCGCGGACCAGGTACGCGCCGTCGGACGTGGTGCTCCCCGGCCCCGCGACGGCGGCGCGCAGCACGGGCACCGCGTCGCCCGCCCGGGGCACGTCCACGGCGAGCACCAGCACCCACGCCGGCGCGTCGTGACCAGGGCCCGGCGCCGCGTCCAGGGCCCGCAGCCCGGCGTCGAGCCCGGCGACGGGGCCGCCGAACGGCGGGTCCTCGCGCGCGACGAGCACCTCGCGGCCGGGCGGCAGCGCGGGGTCCGGGCCGACGACGACGGTGCGGTCGGCGTCGCGGGCTGCGGCCAGCGCGCGGTCGAGCAGCGTGGCGCCGTCGAGCACGACGGTCGGCTTGGGCACTCCGCCGAGGCGCGTGGCGCGTCCGCCGGCGAGGATCACGGCGTCGTACCGGAGGTCGTGCCGCGCGGGGGCGGCGCCGTCGGGGGCCACGTCAGGTCCCGGTGCCGAACGGCAGGTCGAGCGGCAGCACGTCGAGCTCGTCGCCGGCCTCGACCTTCTCGACGTCCGGCGGGACGAGGGCGAGAGCGTCGGCACCGAGCAGGGTCGACGTCGCGTGGCCCCCCGAGCGGTGGTCGGCGCCCGGCGCCGTGGCCCGCGCAACCGCGCCCGACGGCAGCGTCCGCACCGGCACGACGTGCGTGCGACCCGGCGGGCTCGGCCACGCCTCGGCGGCGGGGCGGCGCACCGGCCGCGCGGGCTCGCGGCCCGCGAGGACGGCGACCGCGGGACGGACGAACAGCGCGAACGACACGAACGCGCTCACCGGGTTGCCGGGCAGCGCCACCCACGGCACCCCCCGCCAGCGCGCGAGCGCCTGCGGCCGGCCGGGTCGCAGCGCCACGGCGGCGACGTCGACGTCCGTCAGCCGCGCGTCGTCGGCGTCGAGCACCGCCCGTACGACGTCCGACGCGCCCGCCGACACCCCGCCGGTCGTGACGACCAGGTCGACCGTGCCCGAGCCGCCGGGCGTGCTGCCCACGACGCCGTCGAGGGCGGCGCGCAGGGCGTCGGCGTCGTCGGGGACGGCGCCGACGCGCACGACGTCGGCGCCCGCGGCCCGCGCGAGCGCCGACAGCAGCAACGAGTTGGAGTCGGGGATGCGGCCCACGCCCGCCACGTCGCCGGCCGCGACGAGCTCGGAGCCCGTCGACAGCACCGCCACGCGCGGCCGTGGGCGCACCGGCAGGTCGGTCAGCCCGCCCGAGGCCGCGACGGCGACCAGCGCCGGGGTGACGGCGTCGCCCGCCCGGCCGAGCAGGTCGCCGGGCCGCACGTCCTCGCCCCGGTGCCGCACGTGGGCCCGGGGCTGCCGGGCGAGGGTGACCTCGCGCTCCGTCGTCGGGCCGCCCGCCACGAACCGGCCCGTCGACGTGCGCTCCACCGGCACGACGGCGTCCGCCCCGCCGGGCACCGGCGCGCCGGTCATGATGCGGACCGCCCCGTGTCCCCCGAGAACGCGCCCAGGATCGGGGGGCGAGCCGGGGCGGAGGTCGCCGACGACGGGCAGGGTCACGGGGGAGCCGTCGGCGGGCAGGTCGGAAAGACGCACGGCGTAACCGTCCATAGCGGCGGCGTCGAACGGCGGCACGAGCGCGACGGAGCGGACCTCCGCGCCGAGCGAGCGACCGGGCGGCTCGACGGCGAGGTCCGCCAGCCCGACATCCTGCACGGGCAGCGGCGCGACGCGACCCAGCACGGCGGCGACGTGCTCCGCCAGGCTCCGCGGCGTGGTGGTCATGGGGCCACGCTAGGCCGGGGACGTGTCGCCTGTGCGGCGCGGACCTCACGGCAGGTCGCGTGCCGGGGTGAGGGGGCGCGGGGCGCGGGCACCGCCGTCATCCGGCGTTCGCCCGCACGCGCTTGCGCACCGGGCCGAGCGTGAACAGCAGGGTGAGCAGCGCCGTCAGCGCGAGCAGGCCGAACCCGATGCCGTAGTCGCCCTGCGCGCCGTAGACGGCGCCCATGATGAGCGGCGGGATGAAGCCGCCCAGGCCGCCCGCGGCACCGACCACGCCGGTCACGGCGCCCACCGTCCCGGGCGGGGCCATCTTCGCGACGAGGGCGAAGGTGGCGCCCGACGACCCGCCGAGCGCCGCCGCCATCGCGAGGAACGCGACCGTCGCCACGGGGATCAGGGCGGGCTGGAAGATGATCACGGCGGCACCGACCGTCACGACCGCGTAGCACACCAGGTTCACCGCGACGCCGCCCACCTTGTCCGACAGGGTGCCGCCGAGCGGCCGGCAGACGACCGCGAGCACGACGAAGCCTGCGGTGCGGAACGACGCGTCGCTGGCGCTGAGGTCGTAGGCGTTCTGCAGGAACGTCGGCAGGTACACGGAGAACGCGACGAAGCCGCCGAACCCGATCGCGTACAGCCAGGACAGCTGGAGCGTGGCGGGGATCTTCAAGGTCGCCCAGGTGCGCGCCCACATGCCGCCGCCGGTGCCCGGCGACCAGGCGGGGGAGTCCTGGAGCAGTGCCCGCGAGGCGAGGGCGAAGACCGCGAGGAACACCGACACGATGATGAACGGGGCGCCGTCGCCCCACGCGTCGCGGATCGGCACCGTGGAGAACGACGCGATGGCCGTGCCGCCCATGCCGGCGCCGAAGATGCCGATCGCGGTGCCGCGGCGGGCCGGCGGGTACCAGTTGTTGACGAACGGGACGCCGATGGCGAAGGTCGTGCCGCCCAGGCCGAGGAAGAACCCGCCGATCAGCAGCCACACCAGGCTGTTCGCGACGAACCCGATGAACAGCACGGGGATGATCGTCAGTGCGCTGCACAGCGGGAACATCACCTTGGCGCCGAACCGGTCGGTGAGCGCGCCGATCGGGATGCGGCCGAGGGACCCGACGATCACGGGGATGGCCACGAGCACGGACACCTCGAAGTCGCTGAGGTCGTACAGCTCGCCGTAGCTCTTGCCCAGCGGGCTCAGCAGCGCCCACGCCCAGAAGCAGATCGCGAACCCGATCGTCGCGAGGGTGAGCTGGGTGGCGTTGCCCTGCACGGCCGGGGCGGTCGGCGCGCCGGCCGGTCCGGGGGTGGCTGCCGAGGTCATGGTTCCTCCAGTCGTGACGGACGGACGGACGGTCGGGTCGGACGGTCGGGTCAGCGGGGCGGCGTCGTCGGGTCCCACCCGGGTCGCGGCGCCCGGGACGACACGGACGCCTCGCGGGAGCGGTAGACCACGTAGGGCCGGAACGGGTACTGCACGGGGGCGGAGAACGCGTGCACCAGCCGGGTGAAGGGCCACAGCGCGAACAGCAGCATCGCCGCGACGATGTGCACCTGGAACGCGGCGGGCACGCCCTCCATGAGCGCGGGCTGCGGCTGGAGGTACCAGAGCGACCGGAACCAGGGCGAGATCGTCTCCCGGTAGTCGTACCCGTGCCCGCCCGCGAGGATCTGCGTCTGCACGGTCGCCCAGGCTCCCGACAACAGCGACGCGGCGAGGAACACGTACATGGTCTTGTCCATGCGCGTGGTCGCGAGGAAGACGGGGCCGGTGGAGCGGCGCCGGTAGATGAGGATGAGCAGCCCGGCCACCGCGACGACGGCGGCGAGCGACCCCATCGACGTGGCGATGAAGTGGTAGAACCCCTCGCTGACCCCGACGGCCTCCGTCCAGGTGTTCGGGATCACGAGCCCGAGGAAGTGCCCCAGCACCACGAACAGCAGCCCGAAGTGGAACAGCGGTGAGCCCCAGCGCAGCAGGCGCTTCTCGTAGAGCTCGCTGGACCGGGTGGTCCAGCCGAACTTGTCGTACCGGTACCGCCAGATCGACCCCACGACCAGGACGGCGAAGGTCACGTAGGGCAGCACGACCCAGAGGATGATCTTGTCGGCGCCCGCGTCCGTCAGGCCCATGGCAGGTCCTTCCCCTCGTCCCCGTACCCCGTGTCACCGGCGCCGCTCGCCCCGTACCCGCTCAGCCCCACCAGCTCCGCGGGCGGCCCGGCGGCCACCAGGTCGGCGACGCGCTCGGCCGTGGCGGCGTCGACGGGCGGGAGCGTGAGGCTCACGGCCTCGACCGCCGCCGTCCAGGGCGAGCGCTGCGCGGCGAGCGCCGAGCGCAGCACCTCGATGCCGTCGCGGTGGGCCGCGAGCAGCGCGCCCGCGATGCGGGCGCCGTCGGGCCCGCCGCGGGCGGACAGCTCCAGGACGGTCGGGAGGTAGTCGGGCAGCTCGTCGCCGGTGGTCTCGAACCCGGCGGCACGGTAGGCCTCGACGAACCGCACGAGGGCGGCGCCGCGCTTCCGGGTGTCGCCCGCCGCGTAGTACGACAGGTACATGGCGCAGCGGCGCTTGAGGTCGAACGTCGCGACGTACCGGGCCTGCAGCGCGGCGACGTCGTCCGGTCCGTCGGCGTCGAGGAGCGTCGTGGCGAGCCCGGCGAGGCGGTCGCGCACCGGGGCCGGCAGGGGGGCGACGGCGTCGCGCACGGTGGGCGCGGCCGCGAGGGTCGCGTCGTCGGGGTAGGCGAGCAGCACCGACGCGGCCATGTGCGCGACGGCGCGGTCGCCGTCGGGCAGCGGCACCGGCGCGAGCGGGTCGAGCCGCTTCGCGCGCACGCCGGGGCGGGGCAGGAACGCGAGCCGGCTCACGACCGGCCCTCCTCGTCGCCGGTCCCGCCGCCGCCCGGGGCGCCGTCGTCCCCGGGCGGGAACAGGCCGCTGGGCCGCCCGTTGCCGTCCCAGTTGAGCAGGTTGACGCGCCCGGGGGTGGACGGGCCGTAGGGGGAGTCCGCGGTCTGCCGGGCGGCCAGGGCGTGGAAGTTCTCTACGGCGACCGGGGTGGGCTGACCCGAGGACGAGCCGAACGGGCCGGCGCCGCCCATGCCGGGGCCGCCCTCGAAGTCGAGGGAGCAGGCCATCTCCTCCAGCTCGCGCGCGACCTCGGTGTGCGCGGTGGGGATGACGTACCGCTCCTCGTACTTCGCGATGGCCAGCAGGCGGTACATCTCCTGGACCTGGTCGCCGGTCATGCCCACGGCGGCGGCGTGCTCCTCGGGGAACTCGCGCCCGAGGTTCACCTCGCGCATGCCCGACCGCATCGCGGCGAGCCGGCGCAGCACCCGCTCGACCGGCCCGGTGTCGCCGGCGGTGAACAGCCCGGCGAGGTACTCCAGCGGGATGCGCAGCTGGGAGATCGCGGCGAACAGCGTGCGCCCGTCCTCGCCGTCGTTGCCGGAGCTGGCCACCACGTCGACCACGGGGGACAGCGGCGGGATGTACCAGACCATGGGCAGCGTCCGGTACTCGGGGTGCAGGGGGAGCGCGACCTCGTAGTCGGAGATGAGCTTCCAGATCGGGGAGCGCTGGGCGGCCTCGATCCAGTCGTCCGGGATGCCCTCGCGGCTGGCCGCGGCGACCACCTCGGGGTCGTGCGGGTCCAGGAACACCGACCGCTGCGCGGCCAGGAGGTCGTGCTCGTCCTCGATGGCGGCGGCCGCGCCGACCTTGTCGGCGTCGTACAGCACCAGGCCGAGGTAGCGCAGGCGTCCGACGCAGGTCTCGGAGCACACGGTGGGCAGCCCGACCTCGAGGCGCGGGTAGCACAGCGTGCACTTCTCGGCCTTGCCGGTCTTGTGGTTGAAGTAGACCTTCTTGTACGGGCAGCCGGTGACGCACATGCGCCAGCCGCGGCACTGGTCCTGGTCCACCAGGACGATGCCGTCCTCGACCCGCTTGTACATCGCGCCCGACGGGCAGGAGGCCACGCAAGACGGGTTGAGGCAGTGCTCGCAGATGCGCGGCAGGTAGAACATGAACGTCTGCTCGAGCTCCTCGGCGACGTGCTCGCTCATGTGCTTGAGGATCGGGTCGTCCTGCATCGTCGCGGTGGAGCCGCCGAGGTCGTCGTCCCAGTTGGCCGACCACTGGATCGACATGTCGTCGCCGGTGAGCAGGGACTTCGGCTTGGCGACCGGCGTGTGCTCGCCCTGGGGGGCGCTCAGCAGCATGTCGTACTCGTACGTCCACGGCTCGTAGTAGTCGTGGATGGACGGGAGCTTCGGGTTGGCGAAGATCGACGCGAGCTTCTTGGCCCGCCCGCCCGCGCGGAGCTTGAGCTTGCCGCGCTTGGTGCGCACCCAGCCGCCCTGCCAGGTGTCCTGGTCCTCGTAGGTGCGGGGGTAGCCGAGGCCCGGGCGGGTCTCGACGTTGTTGAACCAGACGTACTCCGTGCCCGTGCGGTTCGTCCACGCCTGCTTGCACGTCACCGAGCAGGTGTGGCACCCGATGCACTTGTCGAGGTTCATCACCATCGACATCTGGGCCATGACCTTCACGAGTAACGCACCTCCTGCGAGCGGCGTCGGATGACGGTGACCTCGTCGCGCTGGTTGCCGGTGGGGCCGAGGTAGTTGAACGCGTAGGTGAGCTGCCCGTACCCGCCCGCGAGGTGCGTGGGTTTCAGCAGGATGCGCGTCAGGGAGTTGTGGATGCCGCCGCGGCGGCCGGAGGTCTCGGCGAGCGGCACGTCCACCGTGCGGTCCGTGGCGTGGTGCATGTACACCGTGCCCTCGGGCATGCGGTGCGAGACGACGGCGCGCGCGACGACGACGCCGTTGCGGTTGACCGCCTCGATCCACTCGTTGTCCGCCACGCCGATCTTCGCGGCGTCCGCCGGGCTCATCCAGATGTTCGGGCCGCCGCGCGACAGCGACAGCATGAACAGGTTGTCCTGGTACTCCGAGTGGATGGACCACTTGGAGTGCGGCGTCAGGTAGCGCACCGCGACGGCGGCGTGCCCGGTGCCGCTGCCGTCGGGGCCGCCGTCGTCGAAGGCGCCGGGCCGCGGCGAGTCGCCGAACAGGTGGTGCAGGTCCAGCGGCGGCCGGTACACGGGCAGCTGCTCGCCCAGCTCGATCATCCAGTCGTGGTCGAGGTAGAAGTGCTGGCGGCCGGTGAGCGTGTGCCACGGCTTGAGCCGCTCCACGTTCACCGCGAACGCCGTGTACCGGCGCCCGCCGTGCTCCGAGCCGGACCACTCCGGGGAGGTGATCACCGTCGTCGGCCGCGACTGCACGTCCGGGAACGTGACGCGCTTGGCCTGGTCGTCGGCGGCGAGGTCCGCCAGCCGCTGCCCGGTGCGCTTCTCCAGGTGCTCGAACCCCTGCACCGCGAGGCGGCCGTTGGTCGTGCCGGACAGGGCGAGGATCGTCTCGCACGCGTGGGTGTCGCGGTCCAGCCGGGGGCGCCCGGCCGCGGGGCCGGACGTCACCAGGCCGTTGACCTGCCCGAGCTTGCGCACCTCCTCGTCCGGCATGAACGCGACGCCCTTGGTGGCCATGCCCTTGGTGTCCGTGAGCGGCCCGAGCGCGGCCATGCGCGCCGCGAACGCCGGGTAGTCGCGCTGCACCACCTGCAGGCGCGGCATCGTCACGCCCGGCACCAGCTCGCGCTCCGCGGGTGGCGCGCCCGCGTCGGTGAGCGTGCCGTGCGGCACCGCGAGCTCGTCGGGGGAGTCGTGCAGCAGCGGCGTGGCGACCAGGTCCTCGCGCACGCCCAGGTGCTCCTCGGACAGCTGCGAGACCAGCCGCGCCAGCGTGTGGAACGTGTCGAAGTCGGTCTTCGTCTGCCACGGCGGGTTGATCGCCGGGTTGAACGAGTGCACGAACGGGTGCATGTCCGTGCTCGACAGGTCGTGCTTCTCGTACCAGGTGGCCGCGGGGAGCACGACGTCGGAGAACAGCGTCGTGCTGGTCATGCGGAAGTCCATCGTGACGAGCAGGTCGAGCTTGCCGCGCGGCGCCTCGTCGTGCCACGTCATCGACGCCGGACGGCGGCCCTCCGGCGCCTCGTCGGCCAGCACGGAGGCGTCCGTGCCGAGCAGGTGCTTGAGGAAGTACTCGTTGCCCTTGCCGGAGGAGCCGAGGATGTTGGCCCGCCAGATCGTCAGCACCCGGGGGAAGTTCGCCGGGTCGTCGGGGTCCTCGCAGGCGAACCGCAGGTTCCCGGCCTTCAACTCGTCCACGACGTGCTGCTCCGGCTCCTTGCCCGCCGCGCGCGCCTCGTCCACGAGGTCCAGCGGGTTGCGGTCGAACGTCGGGTAGCTCGGCATCCAGCCGCGCTGCGCCGACTCCACCAGCGAGTCCGCCGTCGTGCGGCCCGCCAGGACCCCGGGCGCCAGCGGGGACGCGAGCGCGTCGGCCGGCATCCCGTCGTACCGCCACTGGTCCGTGGCGAGGTAGAACCAGCCCGTGCCGATCATCTGGCGCGGCGGACGCACCCAGTCCAGGCCGCCCGCGTACTGCGCCCAGCCCGTGATCGGGCGGCACTTCTCCTGGCCCACGTAGTGCGCCCAGCCGCCGCCGTTGACGCCCTGGCAGCCGGTGATCGTCGTGAGCGTGAGGAACGCGCGGTAGATCGTGTCCGAGTGGAACCAGTGGTTCGCGCCCGCGCCCATGATGATCATCGACCGGCCGCCGGAGTCCTCGGCGTTCTGCGCGAACTCCCGGCCGATCTGCGCGGCGTCCGCGGCGCGCACGCCGGTGATCTCCTCCTGCCAGGCGGGGGTGCCGGGCGCCGTCGCGTCGTCGTAGCCGGTGGGCCACTCGCCCGGCAGGTCGAGCTCGGCCCGCTCGACGCCGTACTGAGCCAGCAGCAGGTCGAAGACCGTCGTCACCAGGTGCCCGCCCACCCGCCGGGTCGGCACGCCACGCGTCAGCACGCCCTTGCCGCCCAGGTGCGCCTGCTCGGCGGCGTCCCCGGCACCGGCGTCGGCCTCGGGCACGACGTCGAACCGGGGGAGCAGCACGGCTGCCGTGCCCAGCTCGCCCGGCGCCGCCCCGGCGCCGTCGGCCACCGACAGCAGCGGGTCGACGTCGCCCAGGTCCAGGTTCCACCTCCCCTCGCCCGCCTCGCCGTACCGGTCGGCGAGCGTCCCGTTCGGCGCGACGACCGTGCCGTCGGCGTCCAGGAGCAGGGTGCGGAAGCTCGGGTTCGCCGTCGCCCGTGCGCCCGGCAGGACGGCGTCGTCCACGTCCGAGGCGGTGAGGAACTTGCCCGGCACGTACGCGCCGTCCTTCTCGTCCAGCCGCACCAGGAAGGGCGCGTCCGCGTACCTCTTGAGGTAGTCGACGAACGGCGCGGTGCGCTTCTCGACGAGGAACTCCCGCAGGACCACGTGCCCCATCGCCATCGCCAAGGCCCCGTCGGTGCCCGGCTGCGGCGCTAGCCACTGGTCGGCGAACTTCGTGTTGTCCGCGTAGTCGGGGGAGACGGACACGACCTTGGTGCCGCGGTAGCGCGCCTCGGCCATGAAGTGCGCGTCCGGGGTGCGGGTCACCGGGATGTTGGAGCCCCACATGATCAGGTAGGACGAGTTCCACCAGTCCGCGGACTCCGGCACGTCCGTCTGGTCGCCGAACACCTGCGGGGAGGCGACCGGCAGGTCCGCGTACCAGTCGTAGAACGACAGCATCGTGCCGCCCAGCATCTGCACGAACCGTGCCCCGACGCCGTGCGACACCATCGACATCGCGGGGATGGGGGAGAAGCCCGCCACCCGGTCCGGCCCGTGCGCCTTGATGGTGTGCACGTGCGCCGCCGCGACGATCTCCGCCGCCTCGTCCCACGTGGCCCGCACCAGGCCGCCCTTGCCGCGCGCGCTCTTGTACGCCCGCGCCGTCTCCGGGTCGGAGGTCAGCCGCTCCCACGCGAGCACCGGGTCGCCGCCGACCGCGGCCTTCGCCTCCCGGTACGCCCGCAGCAGGACGCCGCGCACGTACGGGTAGCGCACCCGCGTGGGCGAGTAGGTGTACCAGGAGAACGCGGCGCCGCGCGGGCAGCCCCGCGGCTCGTACTCGGGGGAGTCCGGCCCGACCGACGGGTAGTCCGTCTGCTGCGTCTCCCATGTGATGATGCCGTCCTTGACGTACACCTTCCACGAGCACGAGCCCGTGCAGTTCACGCCGTGCGTGGAGCGCACCACCTTGTCGTGCGACCACCGGTCCCGGTAGAAGACGTCACCCTCGCGGCCGCCCTTGAGGAACAGCTGGCGCAGGTCCTCGGACACGTCCCCCTTGCGCAGGTGCTTGCCGAGCCGCAGCAGGGCGTCGGCGGCCCCGGTCGGCGGCGCCGCCCCGAGGTCGGTCGTGACGGGCGGACGGGTGGTCGACATGCGCACTCCTGGGGCTGGGGTACCGAAGAGTCACTGTTTCGCATCATGGGCCCGGACCTGGGGCAGCGCATGTCGAACCCTCCTGCTCACAGGCCCGCCGGGCCGGCTGTGCGTTCGTGCTCACGCGCATTTCACGGCCCGGCGTCAGGCATCGAAACACCGTCTTCCTAGCGTCGGACCACCGGCCCGACGACGCGCCGGCGGCACCTACCCACCGCCCGCGTCGTCGGGCCCGCGCTCAGGAGGACACGCGATGGCTGCTCCGACCACGGCCGTTCCCACCACGGACGCCGCGCCCCCGGCCCCCGGCGCGCACACCCGCCCGGGCCGCTGGATCGACGACTGGCGCCCCGAGGACCCGGCATTCTGGGCCGGCGGAGGCCGCCGCGTCGCGCGCCGCAACCTAGTGCTCTCGGTGTTCGCCGAGTTCCTCGGGTTCTGCGTGTGGGCGCTCTGGTCGATCGTCGTGCCGCAGCTGCCCGCCGCCGGGTTCACGCTCACCACCGACCAGATGTTCTGGCTCATCGCGGTGCCCTCGCTCGTGGGCGCCACGCTCCGCATCCCCTACACCCTCGCGGTGCCGGTGTTCGGCGGACGGACGTGGACGGTCGTGTCGGCGTCGCTGCTGCTGATCCCCACGACGGCGCTGGCGGTCGTCGTGCAGCGGCCGGAGACGTCGTTCGGCGTGCTGCTCGCCGTCGCGGCGCTCGCGGGCTTCGGCGGCGGCAACTTCGCGTCGTCGATGGCGAACATCTCCTTCTTCTTCCCGGAGAAGGAGAAGGGCGCGGCCCTCGGCTGGAACGCCGCGGGCGGGAACCTGGGCACCGCCGTCGTGCAGCTCGTCGTGCCGCTCGTGATCGTGACCGGCGCGGGCGTGGCGCTGGAGCGCGCGAGCCTCGTGTTCGTCCCGTTCATCGTGCTGGCGGCGGTCCTCGCCTGGCGGTTCATGGACAACCTCGCGGCGGCGAAGGCCGACCCGCGCTCGTTCGCGGTGGCCGTCCGCCAGCCGCACACGTGGGTGATCTCGTTCCTCTACATCGGCACGTTCGGGTCGTTCATCGGCTTCTCCGGCGCCTTCCCGACGCTCCTGGCGGGGCAGTTCCCGGAGGTGAGCCTGTCGCTCGCCTTCCTGGGCGCGCTCGTGGGGTCGGTGGCCCGCCCGCTGGGCGGCATCCTCGCCGACCGCGTCGGCGGCGCCGTGGTCACGGTGTGCTGCTACGCCGTGATGATCGTCGGGGCGCTCGGCGCCATCTCCGCGCTGGGGAGCCACCGGTTCGGGCTCTTCTTCGCGTCGTTCCTCGTGCTGTTCGTCGCGACCGGCGTCGGCAACGGGTCGGTGTACCGGATGATCCCGGCGGCCTTCCGGGTCGCCGGGGCGGGGCGGGAGGCGTCGGCGACGGCCCGCGCGGCGGCCGGCTGCATCGGCATCGCCGGGGCCGTCGGCGCGCTCGGCGGGTTCTTCGTGCCCCGCGGGTTCGCGATGTCGACGTCGCTGACGGGCTCGCTGGTCGCCGCGCTGTGGGTGTTCGTCGGCGCGTACGCCGTGATGGCCGTCGTCACCTGGGCGGTGTACGCGCGCCGCGGCACCGCGATGCGGGCGGCGCGCGTATGACGACGGCGGGGGCCGCGGTCGCCACCCACTGCCCGTACTGCGCGCTGCAGTGCGGCATGGACCTCACGCCCGCCGGCCCCGCCGGCCCGGCGTCGGCGGGCCGGGCGGCGCTGCCCGTGTCGGTGGCGCCCCGGCAGTTCCCCACGAACGGCGGCGGGCTGTGCCAGAAGGGGTGGACCAGCGCGACCGTGCTGCGCGCGACCGACCGGCTCATGACGCCGCTCGTGCGCGGGGCGGACGGCGCGCTGGCTCCGGCGTCGTGGGACGACGCGCTCGATCGGGTGGCGGGCCGGCTCGCGAGGCTGGCCGCCGAGCACGGGCCGCAGGCCGTGGCGGTGTTCGGCGGCGGCGGGCTGACGAACGAGAAGGCGTACGCCCTCGGCAAGTTCGCCCGCACCGTGCTGCGCACGCCGTTCATCGACTACAACGGCCGGTTCTGCATGTCGTCGGCCGCCGCCGCGGGGAACCGGGCGTTCGGCCTGGACCGCGGGCTGCCGTTCCCGGTGACCGACCTGGCGGGGGCCGACGCGATCCTGCTGCTCGGCTCGAACGTGGCCGAGACGATGCCGCCGTTCGTGCAGCACCTCGCCGGCGCGCGCGCCGCGGGCGGGCTCGTCGTCGTCGACCCGCGCCGGTCGGCCACCGCCCGTCTCGCCGGTCCCGGCGAGGGGGTGCACCTGCAGCCCGTGCCGGGCACCGACCTCGTGGTGCTGCTGGCGCTGGTGCACGTGCTGGTGGCCGAGCGGCTCGTGGACCGCGCGTACGTGGAGGAGCGCACCACGGGGTTCGACGACGTCGCGCGGTCGGCCGCCGCCTGGTGGCCCGAGCGGGCGGAGACGGTGTGCGGCGTCCCCGCCGAGGAGCTGCGCCGGGTGGCGCGGCTGCTGGCCGCGGCGTCGCCGTCGCGCGGCGGGCGGGGGGCCTACGTGCTCACGGGGCGCGGCGTCGAGCAGTCGGCGCAGGGCACCGCCACCGTGACGGCCGCGATCGACCTGGCGCTGGCCCTCGGGCTCCCCGGGCTGGTGGGGTCGGGGTACGGGTGCCTCACCGGGCAGGGCAACGGCCAGGGCGGGCGGGAGCACGGGCAGAAGTGCGACCAGCTGCCCGGCTACCGCAGGATCGACGACCCGGCCGCCCGCGCGCACGTCGCCGGGGTGTGGGGCGTGGACCCGGGGTCGCTGCCCGGGCCGGGCGTGCCCGCCGTGGAGCTGCTCACCTCGCTCGGGACGCCCGGAGGGCCGCGCGCGCTGCTGGTGCACGGCTCGAACGTCGTCGTGTCCGCGCCGAACGCCGACCGCGTGCGCGAGCGCCTCGCCGCCCTCGATCTGCTCGTGGTGTGCGACGTCGTACCGTCCGAGACCGCGCTGCTCGCCGACGTCGTCCTGCCCACCACCCAGTGGGCGGAGGAGGAGGGCACGATGACGAACCTCGAGGGCCGCGTGATCCGTCGCCGCCGTGCCACCGACGCCCCGGGCGACGCGCGCTCGGAGCTGTGGATCCTCGCGGGGCTCGCGCGCCGCCTCGGCTCGGACGTCGCCTTCCCGACCGACCCCGCCGTCGTGTTCGACGAGCTGGCGCGAGCGTCGGCCGGCGGCGTCGCGGACTACTCCGGGCTCAGCCACGCCCGGCTCGACGCGCACGACGCCGCCGGCGGCCCGGGACTGTACTGGCCGTGCCCGGCTGCCACCCCCGCGCTGTCAGGACCAGCGCGGGGCATACCCGCCGCGCATCCTGACAACTCGGGGGAGCACCTCGGGACGCCGCGCGTGTTCCTCGACCGGTTCGCGACGCCGGACGGTCGCGCCCGGATGGTCGCGGTCGACCACGCCGGGCCGGCCGACGACGTGCGCCCCGACGCGCCGACGTACCTCGTCACCGGGCGCGTGCTGCAGCACTACCAGTCGGGCGCGCAGACGCACCGCGTGCCCGAGCTGGAGCGGCTGGTGCCGGAGCCGTACGTCGAGCTGCACCCGCTGCTCGGGCTGCGGGTCAGGGTGCCTGACGGCGGCCGGGCGCGCCTCGTCTCGGCCCGCGGGGTCGTCGAGGCGACCGCCCGCTGGACCGACGCCGTCCGCCCGGACACCGTCTTCATGCCCTTCCACTGGAGCGGCGCGGGCAGCGTCAACCGCCTCACGACCGACGCCGTCGACCCGGTCTCCGCGATGCCGGAGTTCAAGGTCTGCGCGGTGTCGGTGACACCGGCCGTGCCCGCCCCGGCCGTGGAGGCCCAGCACGTCGAGACCGTGGAGGTCCCCGCATGAGCGATCCGCAGCAGGGCCTGCGCGTGCCGCACCGGGTGGTCGTCGTCGGCCACGGCATGGTGGGCGCGCGCCTCGCCGACGAGGTGTCCCGGCGCGACGCCGACGGCGCGCTCGACGTCACCGTGCTCGGCGCCGAGCCGTACGAGCCGTACAACCGGGTGCTGCTGTCCGACGTCGTCGCCGGGCGCACGGACGTGGCGGCGATCGGCATGCCCCTGGTCGACGACGGCCGCACCCGGGTGCTGCGCGGCACCACCGCGGTGACCGTCGACCGGGTCGCCCGCCTCGTTCTGGCCGACGACGGCACCCGCCACCCCTACGACCACCTGGTCCTCGCCACCGGCGCGGCCGCACGCCTGCCCGACGTGCCCGGCCTCGGCACGGACGCCACGGCCCTGCCCGCCGGGGTGCACGCGCTGCGCACGCTCGACGACGCCCGCGAGGTGGTCGCCGCCACCGTGAACACCCCGCGCGCGGTGGTCGTCGGCGGCGGCGTGCTGGGCGTGGAGGTGGCGCTCGGTCTGGCCGGGCGCGGGCTGCCCACGACCCTCGTGCACGGCGCGGGCGCCCCGATGGACCGGCAGCTCGACGACCAGGCGGGCGCCGTGCTGCGCGGGGGCCTGGAGACGGCGGGCGTGGCGGTGCGCACGGGGGTGCGGCCGCAGGAGGTGCTCGTCGTCGGGGGCCGGGCGGTCGGGGTGCGGCTCGACGGCGCGACCACCGAGCCGGGGGAGACGCTCGGCGCGGGCCTGGTCGTGCTGGCGTGCGGCACCGCGCCGGAGACGGCGCTGGCGCGGCGGTCCGGGCTCGCCGTCGAGCGGGGTGTCGTCGTGGGCCCCGACCTGGCGACCGTCACCGACCCCCGGGTCTTCGCGGTCGGCGACTGCGCGCAGCCGCCGGAGGGGTCGCGCGGGCTCGTCGCGGAGGGCTGGGACCAGGCGCGGCGGCTCGCCGAGCACCTGGTGGCGCTCGCGGCACGACCGCGCCCCGCCGCGGCGGTGCCCGCCGGGCCGCGCGAGCACCTGCGCCTGCCCGGCGACGGCGCGGGGCCGTCGATGGCGGTGCGCCTCGGCACGCTGCTGTCGTCGCGTGCGCCGGGGGCGCGGGCCGGCGGCGTCGACACCCGGGGCACGGACGTCGTCAAGGTCAAGGCCGGGCCGCTCAGCGTGGTCGCGATGGGCCGCTGCGGGTCCGGCCGCGTCCCGGCGCCGGGGGAGCGGGCCGTGCGCCTCGGCGACCCCGCTGCGGGCCGTTACGTCGAGGCCGTGGTGGCGGACGGCGTCCTGGTCGGCGCGACGTGCGTGGGTGACGCCCGCGTGGCGGCCGACCTCACCGCCGCCTACACCCGCCGCACCCCCGTGCCCGCCGACCCGGCGTTCCTGCTGCTCACACCGGTCATGCCCGCCGCCGAGCCGGCGACCAGCCCGGAGCACATGCCCGACGACGCCACCGTGTGCCGCTGCAACGGCGTCACCAAGCACGACATCGCCGCCTGCGTGGCGAACGGCGCGTCGACCCAGGGCGACGTCGCGCGCGCCACCCGTGCCACCACCGGCTGCGGCAGCTGCACCGAGGCCGTGTGCGGGCTGGTGGAGTGGCTGGCCCGGGCGCGACCGGCGGGGCCGGAGACGGAGGATCAGGCGGTCGGGGAGGTCCACTCGAGCGTGTAGCGGAAGAACAGCCGCCGCCGGAACCGTGCTCCCGGCAGCACGCGGCGCGCGGTCTCGCGGACCTCGCCGTACGTCTCGCGCGCGTCGCGCACCGGCGCGGGCGGGCCGTCGTCGACAGGGGATCGGACGTCGCGGGCCGGTCGCGCGTTCTTGACCAGCCCGACGACCGGGTTGGCGAACGACGAGACCAGGTCGACGGCCAGGTCGCGCGGCGCGCCGATCCGCGCCAGCCCGACCACCAGCAGCCGGCCGCCGGGCGCGAGCACCCCGGCGGCGTGCCGCAGCGCGGGCTCGAGGTCCATGTGGTGCAGGGAGGCGACCATGGTCACGACGTCGAACGAGCCGTCGGCGGGGACGTCCTCGAACCGCCCGTGCCGCACGCTGGTGCCGGGGTCGCCCGCGAACCGGGCGCGGGTGGCCTCGACCACGGGCCCGTCCACGTCGAGGCCCACCACCGTGGCCCCCGAGGCCCGCAGGCGGCCGACGAGGGCGCCGAGGCCGCACCCGACGTCGAGCGCGCGGTGCCTCCGGCGCGGCAGCCGTCGCAGGATCCAGCCGTGGAAGTGGTCGTTGTGGTTCCACGGGTGCCGGGCGTTGACCCGGCCGAGCCAGCGCCCGACGGCGCGGACCAGCGGGTTCGTCGTCGTGCGGGGGTCGCGCTGCGTCCTCGGCATCGTCGTCGGCATGGTCAGCGAGGGTAGCGTCACGACCGTGTCGCACCTCGTCCTGCTGTGCGGGCCCGCCGGGGCGGGCAAGTCCACGCACGCCCGCCGCTACGCGGCCGACGGCTACGCGGTCGTGTCGGTCGACGAGATCGCGTGGGAGGCCGGGCACCCCGCCGTGCACCCGCTGCCCGACGACGACGCCCGCCGGGTGGCCGACGCGCTGCGGTCCCGCGTCGCGACGCTCCTCGACGAGGGCCGCGACGTCGTCGTCGACTCGTCGTTCTGGTCGCGCTCCGCGCGCGACGAGTACCGGGCCCTCGGTGCGGCGCACGGCGCGAGCACGCTCGTCGTCCTCGTCGACACGCCGCGCGACGTCGCCCTCGCCCGCGTGGCCGCCCGGGCCGCCGCGCACCCGCACGACGTCGTGCTCACGGCCGAGGTCGCGGCGGCGTACCACGACGGCTTCGAGGTACCGACGCCGGACGAGGGGCCGCTGGAGGTCGTCCCGGGGTGGTGAGCACCCGACCCTCTCGCGCAGGATGTTTCGCGCGTGAGGCAGATGTTCCCGTGAGGTAACCGTGGCCTGACGGCGGCGACACGGCGGCTCCCTACGTTCGGGTCATGAGCAGCGAGCCCCCCACCCCAGGCAGCGTCGACCGGCGGCACGTCGTCGTCGTGGGCGGCGGCATGGTCGCGCAGCGGTTCGTCGAGGCCCTCCGTGCCCGCGACGACGCCGGCGCGTGGCGCGTGACCGTCTTCGCCGAGGAGCCGCGCAAGCCGTACGACCGCGTGGGCCTCACCCGCTACTTCGAGGTGCGCGACGCCGAGGAGCTGACGCTCGGCGACCCGGCGCTGTGGGACGACCCGCTGGTCGACCTGCACCGGGACTGCGCGGTCGCGTCGATCGACCGGGAGGCCCGCACCGTGACGGACCGACTCGGCCGGGTGCACGCCTACGACGAGCTGGTGCTCGCCACGGGATCGAGCGCCGCGATGCCGCCCATCGACGGCAACGACCTGCCCGGCGTCTTCGTCTACCGCACCATCGACGACGTCGCCGCGCTGCGCGGCTGGGTGGAGGCGAAGCGCGAGGCGGGGCGCGTCGAGACGCGGGGCGGCGTGGTCGAGCGGCCGGTGCGCGGCGCCGTCGTCGGGGGCGGCCTGCTCGGGCTGGAAGCGGCGGGCGCGCTCAAGGCGCTCGGCGCGCAGGCCACGGTCGTCCAGTTCGGCACGCACCTCATGGACGTGCAGATCGACCTCGGCGGCGGGCACGCGCTGAAGCGGCTCATCAACGACAAGGGCATCTCCGTCCGCACCGACACGGCGACGAAGGCGATCCGCCCGCACCGCCGCACCGGGCACGTGGGCCGGATGGACTTCGCGGACGGCGGGCGGCTCGACGTGGACGTCGTCGTGATGGCCACCGGGGTGCGGCCCCGCGACGAGCTCGCCCGCGCGGCCGGCCTGGAGGTCGGCGGTCGCGGCGGCGCCGTCGTCGACCTCACCTGCCGCACCGCCGACGAGCACGTCTGGGCGATCGGCGAGGTCGCGTGCATCGAGGGCCGCTGCCTCGGCCTGGTGGCGCCCGGCAACACGATGGCGGAGGTCGTGGCCGACCGGCTGCTCGGCGGCGAGGCGACGTTCCCCGGCGCGGACACGGCCACCAAGCTCAAGCTCTCGGGCGTCGACGTCGCGAGCTTCGGCGACGCGCACGGCCGCACCGAGATGTCGGTCGAGATCGTGTGGGCCGACCCGCTGCGGGGCGTCTACAGCAAGCTGGTGATGGCCGACGACGCGCGCACCCTGCTGGGCGGCGTCTTCGTCGGCGACGCCGGTCCGTACGCCTCGCTGCGGCCGATGCTCGGCGCCGAGCTGCCGGGCGACCCGAGCGCGTTCCTGCTGCCCGAGGGTGCGGGCGGCGCGCCCACCCTCGAGCTGCCCGACGACGCGAACGTCTGCTCCTGCAACAACGTCTCGGCGGGCACGATCCGCGGCGCGGTGAACGGGTCGTTCGAGGGGCACGCGTGCACCGACGTCGCGGGGGTCAAGGCGTGCACCCGCGCCGGCACCACGTGCGGCGCCTGCCTGCCGCTGGTCACCAAGCTGACGAAGACGGAGCTGGCCAAGGCCGGCGTCGAGGTGAGCAACGCGCTGTGCGAGCACTTCGAGCTCTCCCGCGCCCAGCTCTTCGACGCCGTGCGCGTGGCCGACCTGCACACGTTCAGCGAGATCATCGCCCGCTTCGGGCGGGTGCCCGACGCCCGCGGCTGCGACATCTGCAAGCCCACCGTGGCGTCCATCCTGGCCAGCCTCGGCAACGGGCACATCCTGGCGGGCGAGCAGGCGACCCTGCAGGACACCAACGACCACATGCTCGCCAACATGCAGAAGGACGGCACGTACTCGGTGGTGCCGCGCATGCCGGGCGGCGAGGTGACGCCCGAGGGGCTGATCGTCGTCGGGCAGGTCGCGAAGGACTTCGGCCTCTACACGAAGATCACCGGCGGGCAGCGGATCGACATGTTCGGCGCCCGCGTCGAGCAGCTCCCGGAGATCTGGCGGCGGCTCGTGGACGCCGGGTTCGAGTCCGGGCACGCCTACGGGAAGTCGCTGCGCACGGTGAAGTCGTGCGTCGGGTCGACCTGGTGCCGGTACGGCGTGCAGGACTCCGTGGGCATGGCCGTCGAGCTCGAGCTGCGATACCGCGGCCTGCGCTCGCCGCACAAGCTCAAGCTCGGCGTCTCCGGCTGCGCCCGCGAGTGCGCGGAGGCGCGCGGCAAGGACGTCGGCGTGATCGCCACCGACCAGGGCTGGAACGTCTACGTGGGCGGCAACGGCGGGCAGACGCCCAGGCACGCGCAGCTCTTCGCCGAGAACCTCTCGTCGGCCGAGCTGCTGCGCACCATCGACCGCTTCCTCATGCTGTACATCCGCACCGCCGACCGGCTCCAGCGCACCGCCCCCTGGGTGGAGGAGTACGAGGGCGGCCTCGAGGCGATCCGCCAGGTCGTCGTCGAGGACTCCCTCGGCATCGGCGCGGACCTCGACGCCGCCATGGCGCAGCACGTCGAGGGGTACGAGGACGAGTGGAAGGCCGTGCTCGAGGACCCCGAGAAGCTGGCCCGGTTCGGCTCCTTCGTCAACGCCCCGACCACGCCCGACCCGACGCTCGCGTACGTGCCGGAGCGCGGGCAGAAGCGTCCGGCCACCGCGGACGAGGTCGCGTCCGGCGCTGACGGCCCTGTCGACCCCGAGCTCGTCTCCGCCCTCACCAGCCCCGTCCTCGTCGCCGGCCCCACCCTGGAGGTGCGCGCATGACCGCCCTGACCCCGAGCCCCACCGAGACGAGCACCGTCACGACCCTCGTCGACGGCCCCGGCTGGACCGCCGTCTGCCGGCTGGACGCGCTCGCCCCCGAGCGCGGCGCCGCCGCCCTGGTGACCGGCTCCGACGGCGAGGAGCTGCAGGTCGCGCTGTTCCGCCTGCTCGACGGCACGGTCTGCGCCGTGCAGCAGCTCGACCCGTACTCGGGCGCCCACGTCATGTCGCGCGGCATCGTCGGGACCCGCGGCGGCACGCCCACGGTGGCGTCGCCCGTGTACAAGCAGGTCTTCGAGCTGCACACGGGCCGCTGCCTCGACGCGGCGGGCAAGGAGCCCCGGGGCGGGCTGGCGGGTGACCTCGCGTCGTACCCGGTCGTCGTGTCCGGCGGCGTCGTGCACGTGGGGATCGGATGACGACGTCCGGCGCGGCCCCCGGCCGTGTCACCCTGGTCGGCGCCGGACCGGGCGCCGCCGACCTGCTCACCTACCGCGCGTGGCGTGCGCTGACGACGGCCGACGTCGTCGTCACGGACCGCCTGGTGCCGCGCGAGGTGCTCGACGACCTGGGCCCCGGCGTCGAGGTCGTCGACGTCGGCAAGGCACCGGGCCGGCACACGCTGCCGCAGGAGGAGATCGACGCGCTGATCGTGGCGCGCGCCCTCGCCGGCCAGCGTGTGGTGCGCCTCAAGGGCGGCGACCCCTTCGTCTTCGGCCGCGGCGGGGAGGAGGTCGCGGCCTGCCGCGCCGCCGGGGTGCCGGTCGACGTGGTGCCCGGGGTCTCGTCCGCGCTCGCCGCGCCCGCGCTGGCCGGGGTGCCGCTGACGCACCGGGGCACGACGACGGCGTTCCACGTCGTCACGGGCCACACCCGCGACGGCGGGGCGGGCGGCGACGTGCTCGACGACGTCTCCGTGGCGTGCGTGACCTCGCGGGCGGCGACGCTGGTCGTGCTCATGGGCGTGGCCGCGCTGCCGGGGATCGTCGCCCGCCTGCTGGACGCGGGCGCCGCGCCGGGAACGCCCGTCGCTATCGTGGAACGCGGTTCGCTGCCCGACCAGCGGGTCACGCGCGTCGCCCTCGACCTGGCCGCCAAGCGTGCCGAGGAGGTCGGGGTCCGCGCGCCGGCCGTGGTCGTGATCGGCGACGTGGCCCACGAGGAGCTGCTGGAGGTCGTGCGTGACGCAGGAGGAGCCGCAGGGCAGGCCGGTGGCTGACACCGCGCCGGGCCCCCGGCCGGCGCTGGGCCAGGTGATGGCGGGCTGCACGGTGCTCGTCACGGCCGACCGCCGCTCGGGCGAGCTGGCCGCCGCCCTGGAGCGCCGCGGCGCCTCCGTCCGGCACGCTCCGGCGCTGAGCATGATCCCGCACGTCGACGACGACGCCCTGATCGCCGCGACGCGCACCCTCGTCGCCGACCCGCCGGACGTCGTCGTCGCGACCACCGGCGTCGGGTTCCGCGCGTGGATCGAGGCCGCCGACGCGCACGGCCTCGCCGACGACCTGCTCGCCGTCCTGGGCCGGTCGCGGATCGTCGCCCGCGGCCCCAAGGCGCGCGGCGCGATCCAGGCCGCGGGGCTGCAGGCCGACTGGGTCGCGGAGTCGGAGACGTCGGCCGAGGTCGCCGAGGTGCTGCTCAGCGAGGGCGTGAGCGGGCTGCACGTCGCCATCCAGCACCACGGGGCGGGCGCCGACGGGCTGGACGTCGTGTTCGAGAAGGCGGGCGCGCGAGTGTCCGCGCTGGTCGTGTACCGGTGGGGGCCGCCGCCCGACCCGGCCGCCGTCGAGGCCTCCGTGCGTGCCGCCGCGGCGGGGGAGATCGACGCCGTCGCCTTCACGTCGGCGCCCGGCGCCGAGGCGTGGCTGCGCGCCGTCGAGAGCCAGGGCCTGCGCGACGCGGTCGTGGCGCGCTTCGCCGACGGGTCGATGGTCGCCGCCGCGGTCGGGCCCGTCACCGCGCGCCCGCTGGAGTCGCGCGGCATCCCGACCCTGCAGCCCGAGCGCGGCCGCCTCGGCGCCCTCGTGCGGTCGATCGTCGGCCACTACGAGCACCTGGAGTCGGTGGCCCTCGCCACCGTCGCGGGGCCGCTCGTCATCCGGGCCCGCGTCGCCGTCCTGGACCAGCAGGTGCTGCCGCTGTCGCCCACCGGCGTCGAGGTGCTGCGGCTGCTCGCGTCGGCGGGCGGGGACGTCGTGCCGCGCGACCGCGTGCTGGACGTGCTGCCCGGCACGTCCCGCGACCCGCACGCCGTCGAGGTCGCCGTCGCCCGTCTGCGCGACGCCACCGGCCGCCGCGACCTGGTCAAGACCGTCGTCAAGCGCGGCTACCGGCTGGAGCTCGCGCACGACGACGCGGTCTGAGGGTCACGCCGGGTAGACGTCGACCTCGGCCGCCTTGACCGACAGCCACACCCGCGCGCCGGGCACGAGGGACAGCTCGGCGGCGGCCTGCGGCGTGACGTCGGCGGCGAGGTGGTCGGTGCGCACGCGCACGAGGTCGCCCCGCGGCTCCAGCGAGGTCACCGTGCCTCGGAAGGTGTTGCGCGGGGAGCCGTGCCGCTCGTCGAGGTAGACGGCGACCGCGGCGGGGCGGAAGACGGCGGTCATGGGCGCGCCGACCGCGGCGTCGGGATCGCCGTGCCCGTGCACCATCTCCCCGGCGGGCGTGCGGACGCCGTCGCCGGTCCACGTCCCGGCCAGGAGGTTGAGCCCCGCGATCTTCGCCGCGAAAGCGCTGCGCGGGCGGCTGAGCACCTGGGCGGTCGGGCCGCGCTCGACGACGCGCCCGCCCTCGACGACGGCGACCTCGTCGGCCAGCAGCAGGGCGTCGAGGACGTCGTGGGTCGTGATGATCGCGGTCTGGTCGGCGAGGAGCTGCTTGAGCGCCTGGCGCAGCGCGGGCGTGACGTCGACGTCGAGCGCGGCCATCGGCTCGTCGAGCAGCAGCAGCCGGGGCTCGGCCGCGAGCGCCCGCGCGACGGCGACGCGCTGGGCCTGCCCGCCGGACAGGGTCGACGGCGGGCGGTCGGCGAGGTGCGCGAGCCCGATCTGCTCCAGCCAGCGCCCGGCGGCGTCGTCCGCGTCCCGCCGCCGCACGCCCTGGGAGCGCGGGCCGAACGCGACGTTCTGCCGCACGGTCAGGTGCGGGAACAGCAGGGCCTCCTGCGCGAGGAGCGCGACCTGCCGGGCGTGCGGCGGCACCCAGGTGCGCGTGCGGCCTGCCTCGGCGCGCACCAGGGGGCGGCCGTCGAGCGCGATCTCGCCGTCGTGCGGGCGCAGCGTCCCCGCCGTGAGGCCGAGCGCGGTGGACTTCCCCGCCCCGTTGGGGCCGAGCAGGGCGAGGGTGCGGCCCTCGGGGACGCGGAGCTCGACGTCGAACCCGCGGGCCGGCAGCGTGGCGGCGAAGGTGAGCGTCACAGCGGGCTCCGGTCCCGCTGACCCTGCCTGGTGGCGGCGATGACGAGGACGGCGACGACGACGAGCAGCAGGGAGAGGGCCACCGCGGCGTCGGGGTCGGTCTCGCGCTGCAGGTAGATCTCCAGCGGCAGGGTGCGCGTGACGCCCTGGAGGCTGCCGGCGAACGTGATGGTGGCGCCGAACTCCCCGAGCGCACGGGCGAACGACAGCACGGCGCCCGACAGCAGCCCGGGCCACACCAGCGGCAGCGTGACGCGGCGCAGCACTGTCGTGGGACGCGCGCCGAGCGACGCCGCGACCACCTCGTAGCGGGCGCCGGCCGTGCGCAGCGCACCCTCGAGGCTCGTGACGAGGAACGGCAGCGCGACGAACGTCTGGGCGAGCACCACCGCCGTCGTCGAGAACGCGATCTGCAGGCCGGCGACCTCGAGGGTCTCCCCGAGCAGCCCGCGGCGGCCGAACGTGTAGAGCAGCGCGATGCCGCCGACCACGGGCGGCAGCACGAGCGGCACCATCACCAGCGAGCGCAGCAGGTCGATCCCGGGGAAGCGGCACCGCGCCAGCACCAGCGCCATCGGGATGCCGAGCACCAGGCACACCACCGTGCTGGCCGCCGACGTCTGGAGGCTCAGCAGCAGCGCGGCCCGCGCCGACTCGCTGGTGATCAGCGACCAGTAGCTCGACCAGTCGACCCGCGTGGCCATCGCGACCAGCGGCAGCAGCACGAACAGCCCGCCCACCGCGGCGGGCACGAAGGCCCACCGCGGCAGGCCGACGGCCGCCTCCGGGCTGTGGCGGAGGCGGCGGTCGGTGGGGGTCGTGGTCATGCGCGTGTCACGGAGGTGTCAGGGCCGCGAGGGGGGGTCAGGGTGCCGCGAAGCCGAAGCCGGACAGCGTCTGCTGCCCGTCGTCGGACAGCACGAGGTCGACGAACTCCTGCGCGAGGTCGGCGTGGTCGGTGTCGGCCACCGTCGCGATCGGGTAGGTGTTCACCGCGCCGGCGGACTCGGTGAACTCGATGCCCTCGACGTCGTCGCCCGCGGCGGCGACGTCCGTGACGTACACCAGCCCGGCGTCGGCCTCGCCCGCGGTCACCTTGCCGAGCACGTCGGTGACGCTCTGCTCCTCGCTCACCGGCGTCAGGTCGAGCCCCGCGGCGTCGGCGACCTTCGCGGAGGCGGCCCCGCACGGCACCTCCGGCGCGCAGAGCACCAGCTTCACCGCGGGGTCGGCCAGGTCGTCGAGCGTCTCGACACCGGCCGGGTTGCCCGGCGGGACGGCGATCTCCAACGTGTTGGTGGCGAAGTCCTGGGGGTCCGTGACCAGGTCGTCGGCGACCAGCTTGTCCATGTTCGCGGTGTCCGCCGAGGCGAACACGTCGGCCGGCGCGCCCTGCTGGATCTGCGCCACCAGGTCCGACGACCCGGCGAAGCTCAGCTGCACGTCCACGCCCTCGTGGGCCGCCTCGAACTGCTCGGCGAGGTCCTCGAACGAGCCCTTGAGCGACGCGGCGGCGAACACCGTGAGCGTCGTCGTGCCGGCCTCCGCGCCGTCGTCCCCCGACGCCGTCGTGCCGCAGCCCGCCAGCGCCGTCACGGCAGCGCCGATCGACAGGGCCGCCACCCCGGCGGCGATGTGCTTCCTCATGCGTCTCCTCGGTCGGGGGCCGGTCATGCCTCGGCCTCGATCACGACGGTCGTCGACTTGATGACCGCCACCGCCACGGAGCCGCGCTCCAGCCCGAGGTCGCGCACGGCCTCGCTGCTCATGAGCGACACCACGCGGAACGGGCCGCACTGCAGCTCCACCTGCGCCATCACCGTGTCCACCTGCAGGTCCGTGACGAGCCCGACGAAGCGGTTGCGCGCCGAGCTCTTCATCCCGCCCGGCAGCGCCGGGACGGTCGCGTGCTCGCGCGCGACCATCGCCACCTCGTACCCGTCGACGACCTTGCGGCCCGACGCGTCCGTCGTGGACCCGAGCAGCCCGCGATCGATCCACCGGCGCACCGTGTCGTCGCTGACACCGAGGTACACGGACGCTTCCGAAACTCGCATGTGCGGCACGATCGGAAGCATAGCCCCGCATCTGCGGGGAGTGCTGCGGGGGCGGAGCTCGCCGGGGACCACGGGCGGCGGGGGACATAGGCTGACGCCCGTGCATGACGACGTGACGCGGCGACGGTCGGTGGCCGACCACGCCGCCGCGGTGGCGGAGCTGGTCGAGCCCGCGCTGGCGGCGGCGCGCGGGCGGGCGTCCGCGCGGGTCGACATCTCGACCCTGCTGACGCAGGTCGGCGCCGGCGCCGGGCTCTCGCCCCGGGTGCTGGCGCGAGACGCGACGGCCGCCGTCGCGCTGCCCGGCTTCGACAACTCCCAGATGGACGGGTACGCCGTGCGCGCCGCGGACCTCGCCGGCGCGACCGTCGACGACCCTGTGGTGCTGCCCGTCGTCGCCCCCGTCCCCGCCGGGACGCAGCCGCCGGCGCTGGAGCCGGGCGCCGCGGCTCCCGTGATGACCGGGGCGCCGGTGCCCGCCGGCGCCGACGCCGTCGTGCGGATCGAGGACGCCGACCCGCCGCGCTTCCCGGACCCGGAGACCGTCGCGACGGTCCGGTTCGCCGCCCCCGTCGCGCCGGGCACGTTCGTGCGCGCCGCGGGCTCCGACGTCGCGGCGGGCGACGTGCTGGTCGCTGCCGGGACGCCGCTCGGCGCACCCCAGCTCGGCGCGCTCGTCGCCGCGGGCGTCACGACCGTCGACGTCGCCGCACCGCCGCACGTGCTGCTCGTCTCCACCGGGTCGGAGCTGGCCCCCGCGGGCGCGCCGCTCGGCCCGGCGCAGGTGCACGACGCCAACGGCGCCGCGCTCACCGCCGCGCTCGGGCAGGCCGGCGCCCGCGTCACGACCCGCGTCGCGCCGGACCGGCCCGACGCGCTGCTCCGGGTGCTCGCGGACGCGCCGGGGGACGTGGCCCTCGTCGTGACGACCGGCGGTGTCTCCGCCGGGGCGTACGAGGTGGTGCGCCAGACCCTCACCGGCGCCTGGTTCGGGCACGTCGCCGTCCAGCCGGGCGGGCCGCAGGGCCTCGGCACGGTGACCCTCGGCTCCGGGCAGGACGTGCCGCTCGTCGCGTTCCCCGGCAACCCGGTCAGCGCGTACGTGTCGTTCGAGCTGTTCCTGCGCCCGGTGCTCGCCGCGGCGACGGGCGCGGCGCCCGCCCGCCGGGCCACCGGTCGCGCAGCCCTCGCCGAGCCGCTCGACTCACCCCCCGCGCTGCACCAGGTGCGGCGGGGCGAGCTCGACGCCGACGGTCGCGTGCGCATGACCGGCGGCCCCGGCTCGCACCTGCTGACCCACCTCGCCGCCGCGACGGTCCTCGTGCACGTGCCGCCCGGCGTCGCGCACCTCGACGCCGGCGACCCCGTCGACTACCAGGAGCTCCGTTGACCGATCCCTCGACCGACCCGGCCGACCCGACGCGGGGCCTGACCCACTACCGTGCCGACGGCGCGGCGCACATGGTCGACGTCTCCGCCAAGGACGTGACGAAGCGCGAGGCCACCGCGGCCGGGGTGCTGCGCACGCGGGCCGACGTCGTCGCGCGGATCGCGTCGGGCGACCTGCCGAAGGGCGAGGCGATCGCCACCGCCCGCATCGCGGGGATCCTGGGCGCGAAGCGCACCCCGGACCTCGTGCCGCTGTGCCACCCGCTGCCGATCTCCGGCGTGGAGATCGACGTCGTGCCCGCCTCCGACGGCTCCGGCACGGTGGCGATCACCGCGACCGTGCGCACCACCGGCCGCACCGGCGTCGAGATGGAGGCGCTCACGGCGGTCACCGTCGCCGGGCTGACGCTCTACGACATGATCAAGGCGGTCGACAAGGCGGCCGTGCTCACGGACGTGCAGGTGGTGGCCAAGTCGGGCGGCAAGTCCGGCGACTGGTCGCGCCCGGCGACGTCCTCCGAGACGCACGGGCAGGACGCATGACCGGCACGCGCGAGCGCCACGAGGGGCACGGCGGCAGGCACCCCGAGCGCCGCGTCGCCGTCGTCGTCGCCTCCGACCGGGCCGCGGCGGGGGAGTACGAGGATCGGTCGGGCCCGGCGGCCGTCACGTGGTTCGCGGCCCGCGGCTGGCGCACGTCGCCGCCCGTCGTCGTGCCCGACGGCGAGCCCGTGCGGGAGGCGTTGGCCGACCTGCTGGTCGCTGCCCCCGACGACGTGCCGCACCTGATCGTCACCAGCGGGGGCACGGGGCTCGGCCCGCGCGACCGCACCCCCGAGGCGACGCGCGCCGTCCTGGACCGCGAGGTGCCGGGGATCGCCGAGCTCGTCCGCACGCGCTCGCTCGCGCCCACCGATCCCACGAAGCGGGCCGTCCCGGCGGCGGCCCTGTCCCGCGGCCTGGCCGGGGTGGCCGGCCGCACGTTGGTCGTCAACCTGCCCGGCTCCGTCGGCGGCGTGACCGACGGCCTCGACGCGCTCGCCGAGGTGCTCACCCACGCCGTCGACCAGCTCGCGGGCGGCGACCATCCCACGCCGGTGGGCCAGGAGCCTGACGCGCCCGCGGATGTCGCCGTGCTGCGCGCCGACGTCGTCGACGCGCCCCTGGACCCGCTGCTCGCGGAGCTGAGCGCGCTGGTGCGCGACGACGCGTGCGGCGCGGTGGCGACGTTCACCGGGTACGTCCGTGACCACGACGGCGGTCGCGGCGTCGCGCACCTGCACTACGAGGCGCACCCGGACGCCGCGACGGTGCTGCGGACGGTGGCGGAGCGCGTCGCGCACCGCACGGCCGCGGCGACGGGGGACCGCGTCCGCGTCGCCGTCGTGCACCGCACGGGCGACCTGAGGATCGGCGACGTCGCGGTGGTGGCGGCCGTGGCCGCGGGGCACCGGCAGGCGGCGTTCATCGCCGCGTCGGACCTGGTCGAGGAGCTCAAGGCCCAGGTGCCGATCTGGAAGGAGCAGGGCTTCGACGACGGCACGTCGGAGTGGGTCGCCTCGCTCGGCTGACTCGTCGCGGAGAGGCCGCGACGGCGACGAGCCAGCAGGTCACCTGCTGTTCACCTGAGGGTCGGTGTCACGACGACGTGACGCCATCGGTGCTCCCTACCGTCGGGCTCGTCACCCCCGGTCCCGTCACCGCCCTATCTCAGGAGTGCCACCGATGACGATCGCCCCCGAGTCGCGCCCGCTGCTGGAGCTCGCGGCCACGCCTCACACCCCCCACTACGCCCGCGGCAAGCGCAGCGCGGTCACGTGCCGGCTCAAGTGCGCCGACGCGTGCTCGCACCCCGCGCCCAACGAGTCCGCCAACGAGTACTTCCGCGACGTCGCGGCGCGGGCCCTGTCCCGCCGCGTCATGCTCGGCGGCCTCGCCGCCGCGGCCGCCACCGTCGTCGTCGGCGCGCAGGTCGCCGGCGCGCCCGGCGCGGGCGCCGTCACGCCTTCCGGAGCTGCCGCGGGCCGCGGCTCCGGCAAGGGCCTCGCCTTCGGCGCCATCGTGCCGCAGGACGCCGGCGTGGACGCCTTCGTCGTGCCCGAGGGGTACGAGTGGTCGCCGATCATCCGCTGGGGCGACCCGATCCTGCCCGGCGGCCGCGCGTTCGACGCGGCGAACCAGACGCCGGAGCAGCAGGCCAAGCAGTTCGGCTACAACGTCGACTACCTCGACATCCTGCCGGCCGACCCGGACGACGTCCGCCCCCGCGGCGGCAAGACGAAGCGCGGCACGCGCGGGCTGCTCGTGAGCAACCACGAGTACACCAACGCCGGGATCATGTTCGACGCGTCGTACGACGCGGCCACGCGGCGCGCGATCGAGCGCGCCGCCTGGGGGCTGTCGGTCGTCGAGGTGCGTCGCGACCGCGAGGGCTCGCCGTGGACGTACTCGCGGATCAGCCGCTACAACCGCCGCATCACGGTGGAGACCGAGTTCCGGGTGGACGGCCCGGCGGCAGGCTCCTACCTGATGAAGACGGTCGAGGACCCGAGCGGCACCCGCGTGCGCGGCACCCTCAACAACTGCGCGGGCGGCACCACGCCGTGGGGCACGGTCGTCTCCGGCGAGGAGAACTACAACGCCAACTTCCGCGTCAGCGGCAAGGACCCGCGGGACGCCCGGTACGGCCTGGCCGACAAGGCGACCAGCTACGGCTGGGAGCTCGACGACCCGCGGTTCGACGGTCGCAACCCCGGCTACGAGTACGAGAGCCACCGCTTCGGCTGGATCGTCGAGGTGGACCCGTACGAGCCCGACGAGGCGCCGGTGAAGCACACGGCGATGGGCCGCTTCAAGCACGAGGGAGCCAACGTCATCCTGTCGAAGCGCGGCCACGCCGTGGCGTACATGGGCGACGACGAGCGCTTCGACTACGTGTACAAGTTCGTGTCGAAGAACCGCTTCCGCGAGGGCAGCAGCCGCGGGGCGCGCCGGCACAACAAGACCCTGCTCTCCGAGGGCGACCTGTACGTCGCGCGGTTCCGGGGCGACTCCCCGGCGTCCGAGATCGACGGCACGGGCGCGGTCCCGTCCGACGGCGCCTTCGACGGCACGGGCGAGTGGGTGGCGCTGGTCAAGGACGGCGAGTCGCAGGTGCCGGGCATGACCACGGAGGAGGTGCTCGTCTTCACGCGGCTGGCCGCGGACGCCGTCGGCGCCACCAAGATGGACCGTCCGGAGGACGTGGAGCCCAACCCGCTCACCGGCCGCATCTACGTGGCGTGCACCAACAACACCGACCGCGGCAAGGAGGGCAAGGAGGGCGCCACCGAGCCCAACCCGCGCACCACCAACCGCGACGGCCACGTCGTGGAGATCATCGAGGACCGCGGCGACCAGACCGCCACCACGTTCACGTGGAACCTGCTGCTCGTCGCGGGCGACCCGTCCGTGAACGACTCGACGTACTTCTCCGGCTTCCCCGCCGACAAGGTGTCCCCGATCTCGTGCCCGGACAACCTCGCGTTCGACGCCGAGGGCAACCTGTGGATCTCCACCGACGGCGCGCCGTCGACGATCCAGAAGTGCGACGGGCTGTTCAAGGTCACGCTCACCGGGCGCCAGCGGGGACGCGTCGAGCAGTTCCTGTCGGTGCCGCGAGAGGCCGAGACGTGCGGGCCGGTCGTGGACTCCCGCGACGCGATGGTCTACGTCAACGTCCAGCACCCGGGCGAGAACGGCAGCACCGCCGCCCAGAACTCCTACTTCCCGGACTACCTCGCCGAGGGCGAGCGGGCTCCGGCCGGCGCGTGGCGCGGCCCGCGGCCGTCCACGATCCAGGTCTACAAGGCCGGCCGCGGCGAGCACCCGGGCCAGGGCAACGGCAACGGTCACGGGAACGGCAACGGTCACGGGAACGGCAACGGTCACGGGAACGGCGAGGGCGACGGCTGGGACGGCCCCGGCCCGTTCCCCTGGCCCCGCCACCGCTGACCGCGAGGTAGTTCCGGTCTCGCCGAGGTAGTTCCGGTCTCGCCGAGGTAGTTCCGGTCTCGCCGAGGTAGTTCCGGTCTCGCCGAGGTAGTGGACCAGACCACTACCTCGGCGAGAGCTGGACTACCTCGCGGTTCTCGAACTACCTCGCGGGGGCACGGACCACCTCGGCACGGGCGGACCACCTCGTGGTGACTCGGACCACCTCGTGGTGACTCGGGCCCCCTCGCGGAGCCCGGGGGAACAGTTCGTAGACTGGGGGACCGTGACCACCCCCGAGGCTCCCGCGGGCGCCTACCTCGACCACGCCGCCACGACCCCCATGTCGCGGGCGGCGCTCGAGGCGTACGTCGCGGAGGCCGGCCGGACCGGCAACGCGAGCTCGCTGCACTCCGCGGGGCGGGCGGCCCGCCGGGCCGTCGAGGAGTCGCGCGAGTCCGTCGCGGCGTCGCTGGGCGCCCGGCCCAGCGAGGTGATCTTCACCGGTGGCGGCACGGAGTCCGACAACCTCGCCATCAAGGGGATCTTCTGGGGCCGGCGCCGCACCGACGCGCGCCGCACCCGCGTGCTGGTCTCCGCCGTCGAGCACCACGCGGTGCTCGACCCGGCGTTCTGGCTCGCGGGGCACGCGGGCGCGGAGATCGTCCTGCTGCCGGTGGACGGCGACGGCCGCGTGGACCTCGCGGCCCTGCGCGCCGAGCTGACGGAGCACGGCGACGAGGTCGCGCTCGTCTCGGTGATGTGGGCCAACAACGAGGTGGGCACGCTGCAGCCGGTGCGCGACGTCGTCCGGCTCGCGCACCAGCACGGGGTGCCCGTGCACACGGACGCGGTGCAGGCCGTGGGCCAGGTCGAGGTCGACTTCGCGGCCTCCGGCGTGGACGCCATGACGGTGACCGCGCACAAGCTGGGCGGCCCGCTCGGCGTGGGCGCGCTGCTCGCCCGCCGCGACCTGCCGCTCGAGGCGGTGCTGCACGGCGGGGGCCAGGAGCGCGGGGTGCGCTCCGGCACCCTCGACGTGCCCGGGATCCGGTCGTTCGCCGTCGCGCTGGCGGAGACCGTCGCCGCGCGGCACGAGCGCGCCGCGGCCCTGAGCGCCCTGCGCGACCGGCTCGTCGCCGGCGTGCGCGCCGCGGACCCGGAGGCGGTGCTCCGCGGGCCCGACCCGGGCTCGGACGACGGCGCCGCCGCCCGGCTGCCCGGCAACGCGCACTTCACCTTCCCCGGCGCCGAGGGCGACTCGCTGCTCTACCTGCTGGACTCCGCGGGCGTGCAGGCCTCCACCGGGTCCGCCTGCCAGGCGGGCGTGCCGCAGCCGTCGCACGTGCTGCTCGCGATGGGCGTGCCGGAGCTCGACGCGCGCGGCGCCCTGCGCTTCTCGCTCGGCGCGACGTCGACCGCCGACGACGTCGAGCGCCTCGTCGCCGCGCTGCCCCAGGTGGTCCAGCGGGCGCGCGCGGCCGGGCTGGTCTCCGCGCCGGCCGGCGCGGGGGGCACGGCATGAGGGTGCTGGCCGCCATGTCGGGCGGCGTGGACTCGGCCGTGGCCGCGGCGCTCGCCGTGGAGGCGGGCCACGAGGTCGTCGGCGTGCACATGGCGCTGAGCCGCAACCGCGACCAGTTCCGCACGGGCTCGCGCGGCTGCTGCTCCATCGAGGACGCCGGCGACGCGCGCCGGGCCGCGGACGTGCTCGGCATCCCGTACTACGTGTGGGACCTGTCCGAGCGGTTCGAGGAGACGGTCGTCGCGGACTTCCTGTCGGAGTACGAGGCGGGCCGCACCCCGAACCCGTGCGTGCGCTGCAACGAGCACATCAAGTTCGAGGCCCTGCTCGACAAGGCCACGGCCCTCGGCTTCGACGCCGTCGCGACCGGCCACTACGCGCGGGTCGTGACGCACGAGGCCCCCGACGGCACGGTGACCCGCGAGCTGCACCGGTCGCCGAACGACGAGAAGGACCAGTCGTACGTGCTGGCCGTGATGGGCCCGGAGCGGCTGGCGCGCGCGATGTTCCCGCTCGGCGGCTTCGCCTCCAAGGCCGAGGTGCGCGCGGAGGCCGAGCGCCGCGGCCTGTCCGTGAGCGCCAAGCCCGACTCCTACGACATCTGCTTCGTGGCCGACGGCGACACCCGCGGTTTCCTGCGCGACCGGCTCGGCTCGCGCCCGGGGGAGGTCGTGGACACCGACGGCGCCGTCGTCGGGGAGCACGACGGCGCGTACGCGTTCACGGTCGGCCAGCGCAAGGGGCTCGGACTCGGCACCCCCGCCGCCGACGGGCGCGCGCGGTACGTCGTGGACGTGCAGACGTCGACCAACACCGTCGTCGTGGGCCCGGCCGAGCTGCTGAGCGTGGACCGGGTCGCCGCCGGGAAGGCCGTCTGGCTCGCCCCGCCGCCCGCCGCCTGGGTCGACGACGTCGAGGTGCAGGTCCGCGCCCACGGCGCGCCGGTCCCCGCGCGGGTGCGCGCGACCACCGGCACGCCGGGCCGGGACGGGGCGGTGGCCGACGACGGCGCGCCCGGCATGGAGCTGCACCTCACCGGCCGCCCGCTGCGCGGCGTCGCCGCCGGCCAGTCGGTCGTCGTCTACCGCGGCACCCAGGTGCTCGGCCAGGCGACCGTGGCCGACGCCTGGCGCGGCTAGGCCGCCGAGACCGCCGGGACCGCGTCCCGCCCGTACGCCTCGAGGAGCCGCAGCCAGATCTCGCTGACGGTCGGGTAGGCGGGGACCGCGTGCCACAGCCGGTCGATCGGCACCTCGGCGGCGACGGCGACCGTCGCGGCGTGCAGCAGCTCGCCGACGTCCGGCCCGGCCGCGGTGAAGCCGACGAGCACCCGCCGGTCCTCGTCGACGACCATGGCGGCCCGCCCCGCGTACCCGTCGGCGTGCAGGGCCGCGCCGGCGACGGACCCCAGGTCGTGCTCGACGGCGCGGACGCGCAGCCCCGCGGCCGCGGCCGAGGCCGCGGTGTGGCCGACCGTGGCGATCTCCGGGTCGGTGAAGATCACCTGCGGCACGGCGCGCTCGTCGGCCGTGGCCGCGTGCCGGCCCCAGGGGGACAGGTCGACGGCGGCGCCCCGTGCGCGGGCGACGATCGTGTTGCCGACGGCCCGGGCCTGGTACTTGCCCTGGTGCGTCAGGAGCGCGCGACGGTTGACGTCGCCCGCGGCGTAGAGCCGTCCGTCGGCCACCGGCGCGCCGTCCGGGTCGAGGACGCGCAGGGAGTCGTCCACGCGCAGCCAGCCGCCGGGGACGAGCCCGAGCCGGTCCAGGCCGAGGTCGCCGGTGTTCGGCCGGCGACCCGTCGCGACCAGCACCTCGTCGGCCTCGACCGCGGTACCGTCCGCGAGGACGAGGCGCACCACCCCCTGCTCGTCGCGGTGGACGCTCTCGGGCTCGGTCCGCAGGTGCTGCACGACGCCGGCCGCCTTCAGCGACCGGGCCACGAGGTCGCTCGCGAACGGCTCCACGGCGGGCAGCAGCCCGTCCCGGGCCACGAGGGTGACCTGTGCCCCGAGGGCCGCGTACGCCGTCGCCATCTCGGCGCCGACGACGCCGCCGCCGACGATCGCGAGCCGCGCGGGCACGGCCTGCGCCGCGGCGGCCTCCCTGCTGGTCCACGGGGCGGCGTCGGCCAGCCCGGGGATCTCCGTGAGCCGGGCGCCGCTGCCTGTGGCGACCACCACGGCGTGCCGCGCCTCGAGGGTGGCCGTGGACCCGTCGGCGCCGGTCACCTCGACGGTGCGCGTGCCGGCGACCCGCCCGGTGCCGCGGACGAGGTCGATCCCGGCCTGCTCCAGCCAGGCGACCTGGCCGCCGTCGTCCCACCGGGCGGCGAACTCGTCGCGACGCCGTAGCACGGCCGTGGTGTCGAGCTCGCCTGTCACGGCCGCGCGGGCGCCGGGCAGGCTCCGGGCGGCGCGCAGCGCGGCGGCGTCGCGCAGGAGCGCCTTGGTCGGCATGCAGGCCCAGTAGGAGCACTCCCCGCCGACGAGCTCGCGCTCCACGACCACCGCCGTGAGGCCGCCCTGCACCACCCGGTCGGCGACGTTCTCCCCGACCGGACCGGCGCCGATGACGACGACGTCGTACGCCGCGGTCATCGTGCGGCCCGCGCGACGCGGTGGAGCCGGAGGGCGGAAGCGAGGAAGAAGACGCCGCCGAGCGTGGCGTACCCGGCGAGCGAGGTCAGCGCCGCGTCCGGGCCGCCGGCCATCATGACGAACCCGCCGCCGGCGAGCACGGAGATGCCGCCGCTGAGGATCATGGCCCACTGGCCGCCGAGCCGGTAGCGCCGGACGGCGACGACGAGCTGCACGATCCCGGCGGTGATCGCCCAGGCACCCCAGACACGCAGCACGGCGGGGATGCCGGAGGTGACGGCGAAGCCGAGGGCGACGGCGGTCAGCAGGCTGAGGACGACGTTCACCCGGAGGCCGACGGCGGGGCGCGCGGCCTTCGAGGCCCGCAGGTCCACGACCGCCGCGGCGACGTCGAACAGCGGGTACAGCACGAGCAGCGCCGTGCTCACCGGGCCGATGCTCGACGCGGTGACGAACAGCAGCACCGCCCAGACGACGGCGAAGCCGAACCGGACGAGGTAGAGGTTCCGCAGGGCGGTGGCGGTGGCGGTGGCGGTGGCGGTGGGGGGTTCCACGGTGGTGGTCATGGGCTCATTCCTTTGAGGACGGACGGAGGTAGACTGACTAGTCACTCTACCGAAGCGGGACCGTACACACGGCGGGGCGTCGAGCGCAAGAGGAAGGCCGCTGGCCGGGCAAGGAGGGCACGTATGATCGCGACCGTGCAGGGGTCCGTGCGAGAGCGTCTGATCGAGGCGGCGAACGAGCTGTTCTACGCGCACGGGCTGCGGGCCGTGAGCGTCGACAAGGTCATCGACCGTGCCGGGACCACGAAGGTGACCTTCTACCGGCACTTCAAGAGCAAGGACGACCTCGTGGTCGCCTACCTCGAGCACCGTGCGGCGCTCGAGCGCGACGGGGTCGACGCCGCCGTCGCGCAGGGGGCCGGCGACGTCGACGCGACGCTGCGCCTCCTCGCCGAGGGCACCGGGGCCGTCGCGTGCAGCCCCGGGTTCCGCGGCTGCCCGTTCATCAACGCCGCCGCGGAGTACCCCGACGCCGCCAGCCCCGTCCGCCAGGCGGTCGACGCCCACCGCCGGTGGTGGGAGGACGCCTTCGCGCGGCTGGTCGCCCCGCTCGCCCCGGCCGACCCCGCCGCCGTCGCCGAGGACCTCATGCTCCTGCGCGACGGTGTCATGGTCGCGGGCTACCTCGGGGACCCCGCCCGGGTGGCCGACTCGTTCCTGCGCAGCTGCCGCGCCGTCGTGCGCCCCTGACCGCCCGGTGGGCGGGGGCGGGCGTCAGGGGCGGGCGTCAGCCCCGGGCGAGCCGCTGCCGGTGCGCCTCGTACAGCACGATCGACGCGGCGTTGGACGCGTTGAGCGAGCTGGCCGACCCGGCCATGGGGATCGCGACGGTGACGTCGGCGGCCTCGCGCCACCCCCTCGACAGCCCGGCCGTCTCGTTGCCGACGGCGAGCAGCACCGGGCCGGTGAGGTCGACGTCGGCGGGGGCGGCGTCGCCGTCCTCGTCGGTCGCGACGACGGTCACCGGGCGCCCGGCGGCGCGGTGCGCACCCACCCAGTCCATGACCTCGCCGTGCGAGGCCGCCCGCACCACGGGCAGCGCGAACAGGGAGCCGGTCGTCGCGCGCACGGCCTTCGGGTCGTACGGGTCGGCGGCGTGGCCGGTGACGACGAGCCCGTCGGCGCCGAACGCGTCGGCGGAGCGCACCACCGCGCCGATGTTGCCCGGCTGGGTGGGCCGGTCGAAGACGACGCCCAGGAACGCCGGCCCGACCGGGACGCGCGCCAGGTCGTCGTCCGGCATCGCGACGACCGCCAGCAGCTCGCTGGCGCCCTCGTCCTTCTCGGCGAGCTCGGCGAGCAGGTCGGGGGACATCGCGATCGTCTCGGCGCCCGTCGCCTGCAGCATCTCCTGGGCCCACGACGACAGCCGGCGGTCCGTCTCGTGCAGCAGCGTGCGCACCTGCCAGCCGTGCTCGACGGCCATCGTGATCGGGCGCACGCCCTGCACCAGGAACTCCCCGGCGCGGCCACGCTTGGTGCGGTTCGTGAGCAGCGTCTGCAGCTGCTGGAAACGGGCGTTGCGCACGGTGATCCGCATGGGCGCAGTCTCCCACGGGTAGCCGGACGGCCCGACGTGCGGCGGCTCCGGTCAGCGGCGCAGCTCGTGCTCCCACCACACCTGGTCGCGCATCACCCAGTGCTCGGCCTCGAGCCCGTCGGCGACGCGGACCAGGTGCATCTCGCGCACGGTGAAGCGCCGGTGCGACGGCGCGACGCCGAGGAAGAACCCCGAGTGCAGGGCGCTGAACGCGACGTGCAGGGCCACCAGGTCACCCTCCGTGACGGCGTGCAGCACCTCGACCCGCTGCTCGTCGAAGGCGTCGTGGAACCAGTGCATGGTCGCCACCAGCGCGTCGGGCCCGCCGGCGCAGCCCGGCAGCACGTCGTGGTTGCGGAAGCCGGGCGCGAGCTGGCGTCGCAGCACCGCCTCCGCGCCCGACGGCATCGCGTTGGCGTGCACGCGCGTCGCGACCGCCCGCGGGGTGGACAGCACGGCCCGTGACCCGCCCGCGGGTTGCGCGAGCGGTGACGCGGAGGCCCGGCCCGCGGGTGCGGCGGGCGCCTGGTCGAGGATGACGGACATCGGGACTCCTTCGTCGGACCGTTACCGTGCTCCTACCCTTCGAGAGCGGCGGTGGGCCGCTGCATGACGGGGTGGGAGAGGTGACATCGGGTGACATCGGGTGACAGCGTGGTGGACGTCGTGGACGGACGACCGGCCGGGGCGGGGGCGGACGCGTGACCGCGGTCTCCGGGCACGGACCCTGGCCCGGCGGCGTGCGCGACGAGCTCGTGGCGCAGCAGACCGTGCTCGACGACCTGGCGTCGTCGCCCACCGGCGTCGATCCTGTGCCGTTCCTCGCCCAGCTCACCGGTCGCGGGCCGGGGGCCGACGCCGTCGGTCGGACGGCGTCGCTGCTGGCGGAGATGCCGGTCGAGCTGGGCCCGCACGGCTGGAAGCTCACCGACCACCCCGGCGCCGACCTGCGCCGCGCGGAGTCCCTGCTGCGGGAGGACCTGTCCGCGCTGGCGGTCGCGGCCGTCGGCCACGACGGCCCGCTCGCCGTCGAGCTCACGGGCCCGTGGACCCTCGCCGCGCAGCTGTGGTCCGCGCGCGGCGACCGGGTGCTCGCCGACGTCGGCGCCCGCCGCGACCTGTCGCTCGCGCTGTCCGAGGCGGTGCGCCGGCACCTGGCGGACGTGCGGGCCCAGGTCCCCGGCGCGACGCCGGTCGTGCAGCTCACCGAGCCGCTGCTGGGACAGGTGCACGCGGGCGTGCTGCCCAGCTTCTCCGGCTACTCCCGGCTCCGGGCCGTGCCCGGGCCCGACGTCGTCGAGGGGCTGCGGCCCGTCGTCGACGCCGCCCACGACGCCGGCGCCCGCGTCGTCGTGCACCTCGGCGCCACCTGGGTGGGCGTGCCGCCCGTCGCGCTCGCGGGGGCGGACGCCGTCGGGCTGGACCTCGCCGACGTCGGCGGCGCGGGGGAGTCGGCGGGCTGGAACGAGCGCGCCTGGGAGCTGCTCGCCCGCGCCACCGAGCGGGGCATGGGCCTGTGGGCCGGGCTGCCGCCCGCCACCGTCTCGCAGTGCTCCGGGCCGCAGCTCGGCGAGCTGGTCCGCCTGGTCGCCGAGCCGTGGCGCCGCATCGGGCTGCCCGCGGCCGGGCTGGCCGACGTGACGCTGCTCGCGGCGCCCCGACGGAGCCTCGCCGACGTCGACACCCATCGCGCGGAGCTGGCGAACCTCGGGCGGGTGGCGGAGGCGCTCGCGGAGCGCGCGGCGTCCTGAGCCGGCCCTGCGTGCGGGACGGATCGGGGGCGGTCGAGGGACCGATCCGCGAAGATCTCACCGAGGCGCGGCGCGTGCTCCCGGTGCACCCCGGTGACTGCGTAGGCTGAACCTCGGCGTCGGCCCGCAGGGGGCACGGTGCCCGACCCGACCCCGACCCGCGAAGGACTCCCGTGACCAGCCTCCGAGCCGTGCTGTTCGACCTCGACGGCGTGCTCACCCCGACCGCCGAGGTGCACATGCGGGCGTGGGAGCGCCTGTTCGCGCCGTGGTGCGAGGCCCGCGGCCTCGCGCCGTACACGTCCGCGGACTACTTCGCGCACATCGACGGCAAGCCGCGCTACGACGGCGTGGCGACGTTCCTCGCGTCGCGCGGCGTCGAGCTGCCGCGCGGCACCGCCGACGACGCGCCCGGGGAGGACACCGTGAGCGCCCTCGGCAACCGCAAGGACGCGATCGTCAACCGCATGTTCGACGAGGAGGGCATCGCCCCGTACCCGGGCTCGGTGCGCTTCCTCGACGCCGTGACCGCCGCGGGCGCGCAGGTCGCCGTCGTGTCCTCGTCGCGCAACACGCCCGCCGTGCTCGCCGCGGCGGGGCTGACCGAGCGGTTCGGGGTCGTCGTGGACGGCAACGTCGCCGCGCGCGAGCACCTGGCGGGCAAGCCCGCGCCCGACACGTACCTGCGGGCCGCCGAGCTGCTCGGCGTCCCGGCCGCGGAGGCGGTCGTCGTCGAGGACGCCCTGTCGGGCGTGCAGGCCGGCGCGGCCGGGCCGTTCGGCCTGGTGCTCGGCGTCGACCGCGGCGTCGGGGCCCGCGCCCTCGCCGCGCACGGCGCGGACCGCGTGGTCGCCGACCTGGGCGAGCTGGACGCCTCGATCCTGGACGCGCCCGCCGACCGGCAGGAGGGGCGGGCATGATCCGCCGCACCGCCGACGAGCAGCGGTCCGTGGACCACCTGCGTTTCCCCGCCGAGCCGTGGCGCCTCGTGGAGGCCGAGTTCTCCGCGGAGGACCTCGGTGTCACCGAGTCCCTCTTCGCGGTGGGGAACGGCTACCTCGGGATGCGCGGCAACGTCGAGGAGGGCCGCGAGTCCCACTCGCACGGCACGTTCGTCAACGGCTTCCACGAGACGTGGCCCATCCGGCACGCCGAGGAGGCGTACGGCTTCGCCAAGGTGGGCCAGACCATCGTCAACGCGCCGGACACCAAGGTGATCCGGCTGTACGTGGACGACGAGCCGCTGCTGCTGCCGGTCGCGGACCTCGTCGACTACGAGCGCGCGCTCGACATGCGCGACGGCGTGCTGCGGCGCGAGATCCTGTGGCGCACGCCGTCGGGCAAGCGGGTCAAGGTGACCTCGCAGCGCATGGTGTCGTTCGTCGAGCGGCACCTGGGCGTCATGACGTTCGAGGTCACGCTGCTGGACGCCGACGGACCCGTGGCCATCTCGTCGCAGATCCTCAACCGGCAGGACGGCCAGGACGAGTACCACGTGCCCGCCGCGTCGCTGGGGGAGGGCTTCGACCCGCGCAAGGCGGAGGCGTTCGCCGGCCGGGTGCTGCAGCCGCAGACGCGCTGGGGCGACGACGAGCGGCTCGTGCTGTCCTACCGGTCCACGAACTCGGGCATGACGCTCGCCGTCGCGGCGGACCACCGCCTCGAGACCGTGGACGACTGGGACGTGCGCACGCAGGTGGACGACGACCTCGCGAAGCACGTGTTCCGCGTCGACGCGAAGGCGGGGCACACGATCCGCCTCACCAAGGTCGTCACGTACCACACGTCCCGCGGCGTCCCGACGCGCGAGCTCGTCGACCGGTGCCGGCGCACCCTGGACCGGGTGCGCGCCGGCGGCATCGAGGAGCAGTTCACCCATCAGCGCACCTGGCTGGACGACTTCTGGGCGCGGTCGGACGTCGAGATCTCGGGCCGCCCGGAGATCCAGCAGGCGGTGCGGTGGAACCTGTTCCAGCTCGCCCAGGCGACCGCGCGGGCCGAGGGGTCCGGCGTCCCCGCCAAGGGCCTGACCGGCAGCGGGTACTCGGGGCACTACTTCTGGGACACCGAGATCTACGTGCTCCCGTTCCTCACCTACACGAGCCCGCGGTACGCCCGCAACGCCCTGCGCTTCCGTTACCAGATGCTCGACGCCGCACGACGCCGCGCCAAGGAGCTGTCGCAGAAGGGCGCCCTGTTCCCGTGGCGCACCATCAACGGCGAGGAGGCGTCGGCGTACTACGCGGCCGGCACCGCGCAGTACCACATCGACGCGGACATCAGCTTCGCCCTGGTGCAGTACGTGCGCGCCACGGGCGACACGGACTTCCTGCGCCGCGAGGCGGTGGACGTCCTCGTCGAGACGGCGCGCATGTGGGAGGACCTCGGCTTCTGGCGCGCCAACGGCGACGACAACTTCCACATCCACGGCGTGACCGGCCCCGACGAGTACACGACCGTGGTGAACGACAACCTGTTCACCAACGTCATGGCGCGGTTCAACCTGCGTGCCGCGGCGTTCGTCGTCGAGACGATGCGCGAGGAGTTCCCGGAGGACTACGAGCGTCTCGCGGACCGCCTGTCCCTGGGCGTGCACGAGACCACCGAGTGGACCCGGGCCGCGGACCACATGTCCATCCCGTACGCGGACAGCATCGGCATCCACCCCCAGGACTCCCACTTCCTCGAGCGGGAGATCTGGGACCTGGCCGCGACGCCGGTGACCAAGCGCCCGCTGCTGCTGCACTACCACCCGCTGGTGATCTACCGGTACCAGGTGCTCAAGCAGGCGGACGTGGTGCTCGCGCTGTTCCTGCAGGGGCAGCACTTCTCGGCCGAGCAGAAGCTGGCCGACTTCGAGTACTACGACCCGCTGACCACCGGTGACTCGACGCTGTCGGGCGTGGTGCAGTCGATCGTCGCGGCGGAGGTCGGGTACCACGAGCTCGCGCTCGAGTACTTCGTGTCCTCGCTGCTCGTGGACCTGGCGAACCTGCACGACAACGCGGCCGACGGCGTGCACGTGGCGTCCGCGGGCGGCACCTGGTCGGCGCTCGCGTTCGGCTTCGGCGGCATGCGGGACCACGACGGCGTGCTGTCGTTCGACCCGCGCCTGCCGCAGGGCTGGGAGGCGCTGACGTTCCGCGTGCAGTGGCACGGGTCGCGGCTGCGCGTCACGGTGCGTCCCGACGAGCTCGAGCTCGTCGCCGAGACGGGCGACGGCGCGAAGGTCCTGGTGCGGGGCGAGCAGGTGGCGGTCACCGCCGGCGAGCCCGTCGTCGTCCCGCTCGACGGCCAGGGCCCGGTGCGGCCCGGCCGGCCCAGCCTGCGGGCGCTGTCCGGCAACCGCCGGGACGACGGCACCCTCATCACCGCGACGGTGCCGCACTCCTGACGATCGCTCGTCGAGCCTGCCGGCACCCGGTGCGGACCAGGCCCGGGGCGTGACGCTTGTCACGCCCCGGGCGCTGACGGTACATTCGTCGGCGATGCGCATCGATGCGCATCGATGACCGACTGCGCGGACGGGGGGGCCCGGTGGCGAAGATGCCCACGAGCGCCGACGTCGCGCGTGAGGCCGGCGTGTCGCAGAGCACCGTCTCGTACGTCATGAGCGGCAAGCGCCCGATCTCCCCGGAGACCCGCCGGCGCGTCCAGGACGCCATCGACCGCCTGACCTACGAGCCGCACGCCGGGGCGCGCGCCCTGGCGGGGCACCGCACGAGCACCATCGCGGTCGTCGTGCCCGTCAACCCGGAAGCCGGCGCGCGGCAGCTCATGATGTTCGTCGAGGAGATCCTGCTGGCGGCACGGCGTCGCGACCATGACGTCCTCCTCGTGACCGCCGACGAGGGCCCGGCCGGGCTGCGCCGCGTCGCGGGCCGCTCGCTGTGCGACGCCCTCGTCGTCATGGAGGTCGGCACCCACGACGACCGCGTGGACGTGGCGCGGGGCCTGCCGCTGCCCGTCGTGTTCATCGGGATCCCCGACGACGCCGAGGGCCTCGACTGCCTCGACTTCGACTTCGAGGCGGCGGGCCGGCTGCTCGTGGCCGAGCTGGCCGACCTGGGGCACCGGACGGTGGACGTGCTGGGCTGGCGGCCGGACGTCGCGGCGCAGGGCATCAACTACGTGCCGCGCTTCGAGCGCGGGGCGCGCGCGACGGCCGCGGAGCGCGGCGTCGAGCTGCGCTGGCACCGGCCGACCGGCGAGGCGGACGTGCGGCGGGCGGTCGACGGCGCCCTCGCGTCCGGCGGGGTGCCCGGGCTCGTGGTCGCCAGCCCGATCCCCGAGACGCTGCGCGCGCTGGCCGACCGGGGCCGTGTGCCCGGCCGGGACGCCGACGTCGTGGGCCTCGCCATCGACAGCGAGGCCGCACCGTACGGCCTCACCGCCACGTCGCCGCAACCGCGCGACGTCTCGCGGCGCGTGATGGAGCGTGTCTTCGCCCTGCTCGACGGCGAGACGCCCCGCGGCCGCGAGCAGGAGCTCGTGCCGGCGGCGCTGGTGCGGCGCGCGTCGACGCGCACCGCACGACCGGCGGGCTAGCCCTCCCGGCACCCGTACCCGCACCACTACCCGAACCGATGACGAGGAAGGTGGAGACTCATGCATCATCGATGCGCATCGACGACGACCGGAGGGGTGCCCACCCGGGCACCGGCCTGGCCGGACCGCCCGGTCTCGCGCCGGGCCGTCACCGCCGCCGGGCTGCTGGCGCCGCTGGCCGCGCTCCTGGCCGGGTGCGGAGCCGACGGGGCGGCGACGTCGCCGCGGACCCTGCGCGTCCTCGACACGTACACCAACGACCCCGACCGCACCGTGATCGGCGGTGCGCTCGACGCGGCGGCGTCCAAGGTCGGCGTCACGCTCGAGCGCGTCTCCGTCGCCGGCGACTCGCTGATCCAGCGGGTGCTCCAGCAGGGGTCGTCCGGGACGCTGCCGGACATCCTCATGCTCGACAACCCGGACCTGCAGCAGATCGCCGCCACCACGGCCCTGCGCCCGTTCGACGAGGTCGGCGTGCCCACCGACGGGTACACCGAGGGCGTCACCTCGGCGGGCACCTACGACGGGCGGGTCTACGGGCTCGCCCCGACGGTGAACACCATCGCGCTCTTCTACGACGTCCGTGCCCTGGACGAGGCGGGCGTCGCGCCGCCGACCACCTGGGCCGAGCTCCGCGAGGCGGCGGCCGCGCTGACCCGGGGCTCGCGCTACGGCCTCGCCTTCTGCGGCAACGCGACCTACGAGGGCACCTGGCAGTACCTGCCGTTCTTCTGGTCGAACGGCGCCGACGAGCGGCGCATCGCCACGCCGGAGGCCGCCGCCGGGCTCGACCTGCTCGCCGGGACGGTCGCCGACGGGCACGCGTCCACGTCGGTGCTGAACTGGAGCCAGGCGGACGTCAAGGACCAGTTCGTCGCCGGGCGCGCCGCCATGATGGTCAACGGGCCCTGGCAGATCCCCGAGCTGGAGGCGATCGACGGCCTCGAGTACGACGTCGTCACCCTGCCGGTGCGCGACCCGGCCAGCCAGCGTCCCGTCGCCCCGCTCGGGGGCGAGGTGTGGTGCGTGCCCGCCACCGGGGACCGCGCCAAGGAGCGGCTCGCCGGTCAGGTCCTCACGGAGTTCCTCTCGGACGAGAGCCTCGTGTCCATGGCGGCGGAGCGCTCCACCGTGCCCGGCAGGCCGGCCCTCATCGAGCCGTTCCTCGAGCGCCGTCCCGAGATGGCCGCGTTCGCGGAGCTCGTCCGTGGGGCCCGCGCCCGCACGGCCGAGCTCGGCGCCGAGTGGCCGGCGACGGCGACCGCCCTGTACACCGCCGTCCAGCTCGCGGTCTCCGGCCAGGCCTCGGCGCAGGACGCCCTCGCGGAAGCCCAGGAGTACGTATGACGACGACGACCACCCCCGCCGCACCGCCCCGGCTCGCGCCGGCGCCCGCCTCGGGCCGGCGTCCCGGGGCCCGGCACCGCAACCGCCGCCTGGTCACGCTCCTGTTCCTCGGCCCGGCGGTGCTGTACCTGCTGCTGTTCTACGGGTACCCCGTGGTCCAGAACGTCGTGATGGGCTTCCAGCACTACACGATCTCGACCTTCTTCACGGGCGCGGCGCCCTGGGCCGGCCTCGACAACTACCGCGAGGTCGTCGGCAGCCCGCTGTTCCGCACGGCCCTGCTCAACACGGTCCTGTTCACCGTGGGGTCCATCGCCGGGCAGTTCGTGCTGGGCCTGGCGGTCGCGCTGTTCTTCCGCCGCCGGTTCCCGCTCTCCGGCTTCCTGCGGTCGCTGATCCTGCTGCCCTGGCTCATCCCGCTCATCGCCGCCAGCGCCGTGTGGAAGTGGATCCTCGACACCGAGTCCGGCGCCCTCAACCGCGTCCTCGTCGGCACCGGCCTCGTGGACACGGGCGTCCCCTGGCTGAGCAGCACGTCGCTGGCCCTGGTCACCGTCATCGTCGTCAACGTCTGGATCGGCATCCCCTTCAACGCCGTCATCCTGCACGGCGGCCTGCAGGGCATCCCCGACGAGCTCTACGAGGCGGGCGCCCTCGACGGCGCTACCCGCTGGCGCGCCTTCCGGCACATCACGTGGCCCATGCTGCGGCCGGTCGTCACCGTGGTGCTGGTGCTCGGCGTCGTCTACACGCTCAAGGTGCTCGACATCATCCTCGGGCTGACGGGCGGCGGGCCCGCGAACGCCACCCAGACGCTGGCCACGCAGTCCTACCAGCTGTCGTTCGCCACCTTCGACTTCGGTCAGGGGGCCGCGGTGAGCAACATCCTCATCGTGATCTCGCTGATCTTCGCTGCCGTCTATCTGCGCCTGAACCGGCGCGCCGTGGATGAGTGAGGCCCATGAACACCGTCCGACACCCCTGGCTCCACACCGCGGCGGGCATCCTCGTCATTGCGGTGCTGCTGTTCCCGATCTACTGGATGGTCAACGCGTCGCTGCAGCCGAACGGCGCGACCGTCGACACGAGCTGGCTGCCGCTGTCGCCCGACCTCAGCGGCTACCGCACGGCGCTCGCGGACCAGGGCGCCAACCTGGTCACGAGCCTCGTGGTCGCCGTCGGCAGCGTCGCCCTGAGCCTGCTGATCGCGGTCCCGGCGGCCTACGCGCTGGCCCAGTTCCGGCTGCGCTGGGCCGGCCTGGTCCTGTTCGGCATCCTCATCAGCCAGATGATCCCGGGCATCGTCATCGCCAACGCCCTGTACGGCGCGTACGCCGACCTCGGCCTGCTGAACTCGATCCCCGGGCTGATCCTCGCGGACTCGACGGCGGGCATCCCGTTCGCGATCCTCATCTGCCGCGCCTTCATGCAGTCGCTGCCGCCGGCCGTCGTCGAGGCCGCCCTCGTCGACGGCGCCGGGCCGGTCCGCGCGTTCGTCTCGGTCGTGCTGCCCATCAGCCGCAACGCCCTCATCACGGCGGGCCTCTTCACCTTCCTGTTCACCTGGAGCGACTTCCTGTTCGCCCTGACCCTGACCACCACCGAGGACGTCCGGCCGGTCACGCTCGGCATCTACAACTACCTCGGCGCCTACGTCAACGACTGGAGCGCGGTGATGGCGACCGCCGTCCTCGCGTCGGTCCCCGCGATCGTCCTCCTCGTCGTCGCGCAGAAGTACGTCGCCGCCGGCGCCACCGGCGGGGCCGTCAAGTGAGGCCCGGCGGCACGCCCCGGCACCTCCCCGAGAACCTGTCCGCAGAACCCTCCCCGAGAAACGGAGCACCCTCATGACCACCACCCCCGCACCGATCCGCGTCACCGTCTGGGGCGAGAACCGCCACGAGCAGCTCGAGCCGTCCGTCGCCGCCCGCTACCCCGACGGGATGCACGGCGCCGTCGCGCAGGGCATCGAGGAGAACCTCGGCGCCGGCGTGCGCGTGCGCACCGCGACGCTCGACGACCCCGAGCACGGGCTCACCGAGGAGGTGCTGCGCGACACCGACGTGCTCACCTGGTGGGGGCACGCCGCGCACGGCGAGGTCTCCGACGAGGTCGTCGAGCGGGTGCACCGCCACGTGCTCGAGGGCATGGGGCTCGTCGTCCTGCACTCCGGCCACTGGTCGAAGATCTTCATGAAGCTCATGGGCACCACCTGCACCCTGCGCTGGCGCGCCGAGCACGACCGGGAGCTGGTGTGGACGGTCGACCCGACCCACCCGATCGCCCAGGGGATCCCGCACCCGATGATCATCGAGGAGGACGAGATGTACGGGGAGTTCTTCGACGTCCCCGCCCCGGACGAGACCGTCTTCCTCAGCACCTTCTCCGGCGGCGAGGTCTTCCGCTCCGGCATCACCTACCGGCGCGGCTTCGGCAAGATCTTCTACTTCCGCCCGGGCGACCAGGAGTACCCGACGTACTTCCACGACGGGGTCCGCAAGGTCATCTCCAACGCCGTCGAGTGGGCCGTGACCCTGCGCCCCGAGCGCACCACCCCCACCCTGCTGCGCTACGAGACCGAGGACTTCTACCGCGGCCAGGGCTACGGCGGCGCGCTGAACGACGACGCTCGTGCCGCCGCGGCGGAGGCCGGGCTGTGAGCACCCCGCTGGTCCTCGTCGGCGCCGGGGGCATGGGCCGGGCGTGGCTGTCCGCCATCCGGGCCGAGCCGGGGGCGGAGCTGGCCGGCGTCGTCGACCTCGACCTCGACGCGGCCCGCGGGGCGCTCGCGGAGGCCGGGCTGGCGGACGTCCCGGTGGGGACGGACGCCGTCGCGCTCGCCCGGGAGACCGGGTCGCGCGCGGTCGTGAACGTCACCGTCCCGGCCGCGCACCACCCCGTCACCACGGCCGCGCTGTTCGCGGGGCTGCCCGTGCTCGGCGAGAAGCCGGTGGCCGAGTCGGTGCCGCGCGCGCTCTCGCTCGCCGCGGCCGCGGAGGTGACCGGGGAGCTCTTCGTGGTGAGCCAGTCGCGCCGCTACAACCGGCAGCTGTTCGCCTTCCGGGAGCAGGCGCGCACGCTGGGCGACCTGGGGGTGCTCACCACGGAGTTCTTCAAGGCGCCCCGCTTCGGCGGGTTCCGCGACGCGATGGCGCACCCGCTGCTGCTCGACATGGCGATCCACCCGTTCGACACCGCCCGGTTCCTGCTGGGCGCCGAGCCCGTCTCGGTGTACTGCGAGGAGTTCAACCCGTCGTGGAGCTGGTACGCCGGCGACGCCGCGGCCACCGCGGTGTTCGAGATGACGGGCGGCGTCCGCTACTCCTACACGGGCAGCTGGTGCAGCCCCGGCCAGGAGACGTCGTGGAACGGGTCCTGGCGCCTCTCGGGGCGGGACGGCACCGCGCTCTGGGACGGCGACCACGAGCCGGTCGCCGAGGTGCCGAGCGACAGGCCGCACGACGCGGCGCAGGGCGTGGACCCCGGTGACGGGATCGCCGGGTCGCTGGCGACCTTCCTGGCGGCGCTCGACGGCGGTCCCACGCCCATGGGCGAGGTGCACGAGAACGTGCTCAGCCTCGTCATGGTGGCCGCGGCCGTCGAGTCGGCCGCCACCGGCGCGAAGGTCCTCGTCGACGACCTGCTCGAGCGTGCCTACGCCGAGGCCCTGGCCAAGGAGTCGCGGGAGGACGTGCGTGCGCAGCTCGCGTCGTGGACGTCCGTGCGCGCGGCGCTCGGGCCGGCCTGACGCCGGGTCCCGGCGGGCTCGCCCGCCGGGACCGGCCGGTCAGGCCAGGCGCTCGCGCAGGAACGTCCAGGCCAGGGCGGACATGTGCGCGGCCTGCGCGTTGTTGGCGGCGCCCCCGTGGCCGCCCTCGACGTTCTCGTAATAGGTCACGTCCCGCCCGGCCGGCCCGCCCGCGGCCAGCATCAGCGCCGCCATCTTGCGCGCGTGGCCGGGGTGCACGCGGTCGTCCTTCGTCGACGTCGTGAACAGCACCGGCGGGTAGCTGCGGTCGCCGTCGAGCAGGTGGTACGGCGAGAAGGTGCGGACGAACTCCCAGTCCTCGGTGTCGGGGTCGCCGTACTCGGCCACCCACGACGCGCCGGCGAGCAGGTGGGAGTACCTCAACATGTCGAGCAGCGGCACCTGCACCACGACCGCGCCGAACAGGTCCGGGTACTGCGTGAGCATGTTCCCCGCCAGCAGGCCGCCGTTGGACCCGCCCTGCGCACCGAGGTGCTCGGGCGTGGTGATGCCGCGGGCCACGAGGTCGCGCGCGACGGCGGCGAAGTCCTCGTAGGCCTTGTGCCGGCGCTCGCGCAGCGCGGCCTGGTGCCACGCGGGGCCGTACTCGCCGCCGCCGCGGATGTTCGCGACGACGTACACGCCGCCGCGGGCGAGCCACGCCCGCCCCACCGTGCCGGAGTAGCCCGGCAGCAGCGGGATCTCGAAGCCGCCGTACCCGTACAGCAGCGTGGGCGCGGTGCCCGGCCCTGTCCCCGGCGTCGTCGGGTTTGCGGGCTCGACCAGGTCCTGGCGGCCCACGACGAAGTACGGCACGCGGGTGCCGTCGTCGGAGGTGGCGAAGTGCTGCACCGCGACCATGCCGTCCGCGTCGAAGTAGGCCGGCGCGGCCTTCAGCGGCTCCGGCTCGCCCGGCTCCGCGCCGGGACCGGCGACGGTCGCCAGCGCGAGCGTGGACGGCGTGAGGTACCCGGTGGTCGTGACCCAGACGTCGTCGCCGTCCAGGGGGTCGACGGCGCGCACCCCGACGGTGAGCAGCCCGCCGCCGAGCGGGAGCTCCGAGCGGGTCCAGGGCACGCCGGCCGCCGCGTCGAGGGACGTGTCGGCGGGCGGGGTGAGCACGTGCACGGCGTTCTTCACGTCGTCGAGCACGTTGACGACCAGGTGGTGGCGCGTCCACGAGGCACCGACCAGCGACGTCGACGGCGTGGGCGCGAACAGGACCGTGAGGTCGCGCGAGCCGGCGAGGAACGCGTCCGCGGGCGCGGCCAGCAACGACCCGGCGGCGTAGGTGGTGCCCGCGGGCGTCCAGTCGTCGCGCAGCTCCACCAGCAGCCACTCGCGGTGGAAGCCGACCTCGGCGGACTCGGGCACCTCGATCCTCACCAGGCGCTGCTCGGGCGTCCCGACCGCCTCGACGAGGAACGTCTCCGACCGGTAGAAGGCGATCGAGCGGCTCACGAGGTCGCGCTCGAAGCCGGGCGTGCGCGAGCGGCGCGCGGAGATGTACATGTCGTCGTCGGCGCCCTCGTACACGAGCGGCGCGTCCTCGAGCGCCGTCCCGCGCCGCCACAGCCGCACGGTCCGCGGGTAGCCGGACGGCGTCGTCGTGCCCGGGCCGAAGTCGGTGAAGACGTACACCGTGTCCTCGTCGGCCCACGCCAGGCCGCCCTTGGCGCCGGTGCGACCGTCGTCGCGCGCCGTGTCGCGCTCGAACCCACCCTCGGCGGCGGGGACGAACCGCTTGTCGACGAGGTCGAACTCGCGCGTGACGTCCGCGTCGGAGCCGCCGGGGGAGAGGTCGACCAGCGCGCGGCGCCAGGGCTCGCCCGCCGCGAGCTGCGCGGGCGTCGGGCGCAGCAGCGACGCGCCGTGCCACACCCAGCTCTCGCCCTCCGCCGCGGCGAGGGCGTCGAGGTCGAGCACCGTCTCCCAGGCGGGGGAGTCGGTCCGGTACGAGTCGAGGGTGGTGCGGCGCCACAGCCCGCGCTCGTGCTCCGCGTCGCGCCAGAAGTTGTACAGGTGGTCGCCGATCCGGGAGACGTCGGGGATGCGCTCGTCGGAGTCGAGCACCTCGCGGACCGCCGCCTCCGTCGCGGCGAAGCCGGGGGCGCCTCCGACGGTCGCGTGCGCGTGGTCGTTGCGGCCGCGCACCCACGCCAGCGCCTCGGCGCCCTCGACCTCCTCGAGCCATGCGAACGGGTCCGGGCGGGTCGGGTCGAGCGGGGTCGGCGGTGCGGCGTCCAGGGCTGACGGTGGTGCGGGCTCGAGTCGCTCGGCGGTCATGTCCGGCACCCTAGCCGCCGGGCGCGCCGAGGGGTGGCGGTGCCTTTCACCCGGGGGGTGCCCGTGGTAGAAACTCCTGGTCAGGGCATTGATCCCGCTATGGACGATCCAAGGGTTTCGCGGAAAAAGCCGCTTTCGCGCGGCACGGTCACCGCCGCCGGGACCCGACCCTTCCACCCACGGGGGTGCGGTGAGCACGACGACCTCTGCCGGCTCGCGCGCGACGGCGCGCGTCCCGGCCCAGCTCTGCGCGGCCGCGGCCGTCCTGTGCCTCGCGGCGGTGCCGGTGCTCGGCGACCGGCTCCCGCCCGAGGGCGCGGCGGCGCTGTCCGGAGCCGCCGCGCTGCTCGTCGTCGTCGCGGTGGTGGCGCTGTCCCGCGCCGTCGCGCGCGGGGACCGCGACCGCGCCGTGCTGCGGACGGAGCGCGACGCGCGCGCGGCGGAGCTCGCCGCCGCCGCCGGTGCGCTGGACGACGCGACGGCCGAGCTCGCGCGCACCCGCGAGGCCCGCGACGACCAGCGCTCCGCCGTGGAGACCGCCGTCGTCGCCCTGGGGCGCAAGGTGCAGGCGTCGGCGCACCGCATCCAGGAGGAGGCGGCGCGGATGGTGCAGCGGCACGCGGCCGACCCGGACGTCCTGCAGACCTCCATGCGGATCGACCACGCCGCCGCGCAGCACGCGCGCCAGGCGCAGAACCTCGTCGCGCTGTGCGGCCGGCGGCCCGGGCAGACGTGGGACGACCCGCTCGCCCTGCCGGACGTCGTGCGCGCGGCCGCCGGCCGGATCACGGCGTTCCAGCGCGTCGAGGTGTCCGGCGACCCGGGGCTGGCCGTGGTCGGCCGCGCGGTCGAGCCGGTCGTGCACGTCCTCGCCGAGCTGCTCGCCAACGCCACCCAGTGCTCGCCCCCCAGCACCCAGGTGCTCGTCGCGATCCGGCAGGTGCAGCGGGGCGCGGTCGTCGAGGTCGACGACTGCGGCGTCGGGATGGCCGCCCGCGAGCTGGAGCGGGTGCGCGCCGTCGCGTCCGGCGCGCGGCCCGTCGGCATCGCCGACCTCGGCGAGGTGCCGCAGACCGGCCTTGCGGTCGTGGGCTCGTACGCCCGTGCCCTCGACCTGCGCGTGGACCTCACGGAGTCCGTGTACGGCGGCCTGCGCGCCGTGGTCATGGTGCCGGCCGAGCTCGTCACCGCGGCCGCCGCGGCGCCCGACACCCTCGCCCCGAGCGTCGACGAGCCCTGGCCGCAGCAGCCAGCCCCGGAGGTGCGGCCCGGGCCGGCGGCGCCCGAGGCCCACGGCGGCGGGACGACGGGGCCGGACGGCGCCCCGACCCTGCCGCAGCGGCGCTCGCGCCGCGGCCCCGCCACGGGGACCCAGCGCGCGGTGCCCGGCGCGCCGCCGACGGCCCCGACCGCGGCGGTCCCGGCACAGACGGCGGAGGAGGCCGGCGCGTGGATCGGCGCGTTCTTCTCCGCCGACCGGGACGCCTTCGCCGGCGCACCCGACGACGCCGCCGGGACCCCGACCACCGACCATCCCAGCCAGCAGCCGTCCGCCGTGCCGGACGTGACCTCGGAGGACACATGACGACCCCGACCACCGACGCGACCCCCGCGCCCGCGCACCCGGACAGCTGGATGCTCGACCTCGTCGCGGGGGTGCGCGGCGTGCGGCACGTCGTCGTGCTCAGCTCGGACGGTCTGGTGAAGGTCCGCACGGACGTCACGCCGCCGGACACGGCCGACAAGGTCGCGGCGGCGTGCGCCGGCCTCGTGGCGCTCGGCATGAGCATGGGCCGGGAGTTCGGCGCCGGCGACGCGCTGCGGCAGGTGCTCGTCGAGTTCGACGGCGGCTTCCTCTTCGTGCGCGGCGCGGGCGACGGCTCGCGGCTGGCGGTCGTCACCGACGCGGCGGTCGACCCGGGGCTCGTGGCCCAGCAGATGCAGGCCCAGGTGCTGATGATCGGCGAGCGGACGCTCGGCACGGACGTCCTGCGCCCCGCCGCCACGCCCGCCGGCGTGCCCGCCGTTCCCGCTGCGGAGGGGACGCGATGACGGGCGGCTACCGCGACCACCCGGTGCGCTCGTACGTCCTCACGGGCGGGCGCGCGCACCCCAGCCGCAACACGCTGCGGCCCGAGACGCTGCTGTGCGCGGTGGACGACGGCCGCGAGCTGCCCGTCGGCGCGGGGCGGCACGAGCGCGCCCTGCTCGAGACGTGCCGCGGCACGCTCGCCCTGGCCGAGCTCGCCGCGTACCTGCACCTGCCCACCAGCCTGGTCGCCGTCCTCGCCTCCGACCTGCTCGACGCCGGCTACCTGGCGGTCCGGTCGTCGGCGCATCACGACCTGCCGGGCGTCGGCCTGCTGGAGGAGGTCCTCGATGGTCTCCGGCGGTTCTGAGGCACCGCCCGTCGACCCGGCCTCCCTGCACCTGGCGCCCACGGTCGAGCGGTCGGTGAAGGTGCTCGTCGTGGGCGCGTACGGCGTCGGCAAGACGACGCTCATCGGCGCGGTGAGCGAGATCCCCGTGCTGAGCACGGAGGAGACGATCACGGCGGCCAGCGTCGGCGTCGACCCGCGGCTGGGGGAGAAGAGCACGACGACGGTCGCGATGGACTTCGGGCGCGTCACGGTGGGCGGCACCACGGCCCTCTACCTGTTCGGCACGCCCGGGCAGAAGCGCTTCTGGGACCTGTGGGCGGGGCTGGCGGACGGCGCGGTCGGCGCGCTCGTCGTCGTGGACACGCGCCGCCTGGAGGAGAGCTTCGAGGTGCTGGACCAGCTCGAGGAGCACACGGCGCTGCCGGTCACGGTCGTCGTCAACGAGTTCCCGGACGCGCCGCGGCACGGCACCGACGCGGTGCGCGCCGCGCTCGACCTGCCGCCGGACACCCCCGTCGTCGCCGGCGACCTGCGCGAACGGCGGCAGGCCGTCGAGGCGCTCCAGGCGCTCGTCGCGCACGCGGTGCGCCTCGCCCGCGCGGGCGCCGCGGCATGAGCCTCACCGGCGCGGTGCGCGTGGTGCGCCTCGAGGACGTGGCCGACCGGCCGCTCCTCGCCGACCTGGTCGGCGCGCCCGACCCGGCGGCGCGGTACGAGGCGCTGCGCTCGCGCTGGGGGGCCCTCGCGCCCGTCGACCTCGAGCCGGGCGTGCCCGCGTGGCTCGCGCTCGGCCACGCGGAGGTCGCCGCCGTCCTGCGCAACGAGGCGATGTTCTCCCGCGACGCGCGGCACTGGCGGTACGAGGCGGAGGGACTCGTCGGGCGGCGCTCGGCGACCCGCGCGCTGCTCGCCTCGCGCGACGGCGCCCACGACCGGGACGGTGCGGAGCACCGGCGCCTGCGCACACCCCTGGCCGACGCGCTCGACGCCGTGGAGGACAAGCGCGTGCGGCGGACGGCGGACGTCGCCTGCACCTCGGTGCTCGATCGCCTGGCCGCCCGCGGCACGGCGGACCTGGTGGCGGAGTACGCCGTCGACGTGCCGGTGCGGGTGCTGGCCGACCTGCTCGGCATGACGCTCGCGGACGCCCGCCGGATGCACGAGCTCACCGTCGCCCAGCGCTCCGGCACCGACGACGCGTACCCGGCGTCCCTCGAGGCGGAGGACCTGCTCGCGGGCTTCGTCGCCGGGCGTCGCGCGGAGCCGAGCGACGACCTGACGTCCGCGCTGCTCGCCCACCCCGCCCACGAGAACGACCTCGAGGTGATGGCCGCCGTCGCGCTCGTGTTCGCCACGGCGCACGACGCCGAGATCGCGTGGATCGCGACCGCGGTGCAGCGGCTGCTCGCCGACCCGGGGTTCGCCGGGCGTCTGCACGGCGGCCGCCTCTCGCTCGACGACGCGCTCGACGAGGTGGCGCGGGACGCGCCCCCGCTGCCGCACCTGCGGCCGCGCTACGCCCTCGCGGACGGCGAGCTGGGCGGCCAGGCGATCGCGGCGGGCGACGCCGTCGTGCCGGCGGTGGCGGCGGCCAACGCCGACCGCACCGTCCGCGCCGCGGACCCGTGGGAGCAGGCCGACGCGCGCTTCCACCTCACGTGGGGGACCGGCGCGCACGCGTGCCCGGCGCACCGCACGGCGCCGCTGATCACCCGGACGGTCGTGGGGCACTTCCTCGCCCGGGTCGCGGACGTGGAGCTGACCGTCGCGCCGGCCGACGTCGTGCCCGTGCGCTCCGCGTGGGTGCGCTACCCGAGCGCGCTCCCCGTGCGCTTCAGGTGACCGGCCGCGTCAGCCGATCCGCTCGCGCAGCCGGCCGGGCAGGTGCCGGTACGCCTTCGGGTCCACCGGCAGCAGCCACTGGCCGGCGCGGGTGGCCGCGGGCAGCTGCAGGTCGAGGTCCGTCAGCATCTCGTCGATCTGGTGCAGCGAGAACGGGATGACGTTGGTGCCGCGGGCGTGCTTGCCCTCGGTGCGCTTCTCCATCCAGTCCACGCGGCTCGCGACGAGCTCGCGGCGCTCCTCGACCGGGGGGACGTCGACGGCGCCGGCCAGGTGGGCGGCGGTCCACAGCGCGGCGACCTCGGCCGACAGCGGGCTGAACAGCGACGAGTTGTACCCGGCGAACGTCAGGTGCGGCACGTCGTGCGGCAGCACCTGCCGGTAGAGCTGGAAGTTGCCGCGGTCGTCGAGCAGCCGCGCCTGGAGGTCGTCGTCGAGGAACGGCACGCGCTGGTGGAAGCCGGTGCCGCACACCACGAGGTCGGCGCGCACGGTGGTGCCGTCGTCGAGCACGGCGACGGGGGCGCCGTCGTCGTCCACGGCGAAGCGCTCGATCTCGGACTCGCGGTGCACGTCGATCCGTCCCTCGGACACCTGCTCGAAGAAGCTGTCGGTGGCGAGCGAGACCGTCGAGCGGGCGATGTCGGCGAACTCGCCGCGCGGCACGAGCCCGAGCTCCTTCAGGCGGAACTGCTTGACCGAGACCGCGCCGACGCTGGCGAGCATCGACCTGCGGACGCCGTCGCCCGGCCCGTGCAGGAACTTCTCCACGCCCCCGGACAGCGTCTCGTAGCGGAACAGCCCCTCGCCCATGCGGGTGAGCAGGAGGTACTTGTAGTTGAGCGCGTTGCCGAGCCGCTTGGGCAGCTTCCACAGCAGGTGCCGCGCCACGACCTGGGTGCTCGCGGCGACCGGGGCGATCTCGGCGGCGACGTCGCACGCGGACTTGCCGTAGCCGACGACGACGACGTGCTTGCCGCGCGCGTCCTCGAGGGACGTGAGCTGGCTCGAGGCGACCACCTTGCCGCCGGCGCGCAGCAGCTGCGCCAGGCCCTCGAAGCGCGGGATCACCGGGTCGGAGAAGATGCCGTTCGCGACCACGACGTGGTCGAAGCGCTCCGGCTCGCCGACCGGCTCGCCCGTGCGCCGCGCGGTGACGGACCAGCCGTCCTCCGCGGGCGTGAGCTCCGCGCGCACGACCTCGGTCGACAGCCGGAGCGAGCCGCGCAGGTCGTGGAGGTCGACGTACCGCTCGAGGTACGCCTGCACCTGCTGGCCGCTGGGCCACTCGGGGTAGTCCTTCGGCATGGGCAGGTCCGAGAAGGCGTACGAGCCCTTGTTGTTCTGCGTGGTCAGGCCCGAGTAACGGCGGCTCGCGCTCCACACGCCGCCGACGTCGGGGGCCTTGTCGAGCACGGTGACGTCGTGCCCGAACTCGCGGAGCACCTTGGCGCTGGCCAGGCCGGCGAAGCCGGCGCCGACGACGGCGATCTTCATGAGCGTCCTTGCTGTCGGTCGAGAGGGGCCAAATCGCCAGAATCGTAGCGGTTCGGACAGGGATCGGGACAGGCCTTCTCGCAGGTCGGGCGGACGGGGCGCCCGACCCGGCCGGTGTCGGCGGCGCGCGGCAAGATGGGCCCGTGACGGACACCGAGAACACCGGCCTCGACTCAGGGCCGGACACACCGCTCGACGAAGCCGCCGCCCAGCGTCGCTGGGCCGAGCTGGTCGCCCTCGTCGAGGAGGACCAGCGCGCCTACTACGAGGACGACGCCCCCCGGGTGTCCGACGCGGAGTACGACGCGCGGATGCACGAGCTGGAGGCGATCGAGGCCGCGCACCCGGCGCTCCAGACGCCCGAGTCGCCGACGCAGCGGGTGGGCGGCGCGGCCGCCGCCGGCTTCGCGACGGTCGAGCACGTCGAGCGGATGCTCAGCCTCGACAACGTGTTCTCCGTCGACGAGCTGCGGGCGTGGGACGCGCGCGTGGCCCGCGACCTGGGCGCGGAGCACGTCGGCTACCTGTCCGAGGTGAAGATCGACGGGCTCGCCATCGCCCTGCTGTACGAGAAGGGGCGCCTGGTGCGCGCGGCGACCCGCGGCGACGGCCGCACGGGCGAGGACGTCACGCAGAACGCGCTGCGGATCGCCGACATCCCGCGGCGGCTGGCGGGCGACGGACACCCCGACCTCGTCGAGGTCCGCGGCGAGGCCTTCATCCCCGTCGCCTCCTTCGAGCGGCTGAACGAGCTGCAGGGGCAGCTGCGCGAGCGCGTCGTGGCCGAGTCGCGGGCGCGGCACGAGGGCCGGGCCGCCGCCGCCCGCCCGTTCGACGAGGAGCGGGCCCGCGTCGCGGCGCTCCGCCGCTTCCCGCAGTTCGCCAACCCGCGCAACGCGGCGGCCGGCGGGCTGCGCCAGCTGCTCGACAAGAAGGAGGGCATGGAGCTCGAGGCGGGCGTCGCCCGCGTCGAGTCCCTGCGCCTGTACGTGCACGGGATCGGCGCGCTGCAGTGGACGGCGGGCGAGCACACGGAGCTGGCCCGGCAGTCGGAGGCGTACGAGCACTTCGCGCGGTGGGGGCTGCCGGTCTCCCCGCACAACCGGGTGGTCGAGGGTGTCGACGGCGTGGTCGAGATGATCGAGTGGTTCGGCGCCCACCGGCACGACATCGAGCACGAGCTGGACGGCATCGTCGTCAAGGTCGACGCCCTCGACGACCAGCGCCGGCTCGGCGCGACGAGCCGCGCGCCCCGCTGGGCGATCGCCTACAAGTACCCGCCCGAGGAGGTCACGACCCGCCTCGTGGCGATCCAGGTGGGCGTGGGGCGCACCGGCCGCGCCACCCCGTACGCGGTGATGGAGCCGGTCCTGGTCGCGGGCTCCACCGTGCGCCAGGCGACCCTGCACAACCAGGACGTGGTGAAGGCGAAGGGCGTGCGCATCGGCGACATGGTCGTGCTGCGCAAGGCGGGCGACGTCATCCCCGAGATCCTCGGCCCGGTGACGGCGCTGGCCGACGACGGCTACCCGCGCGAGGAGTTCGTCATGCCCGCCGAGTGCCCCGAGTGCGGCACCCCGCTGCGGGCGATGAAGGAGGGCGACGTCGACCTGCGCTGCCCCAACGCCGAGACCTGCCCGGCGCAGGTGCGCGGCCGGGTGGAGCACATCGGCTCGCGCGGCGGGCTGGACGTCGAGGCGCTCGGCGAGGTCACGGCGTCGGCCCTCACGCAGCCCGAGGTGCCCGAGGTGCCTCCGCTGCGCACGGAGGCGGGCCTGTTCGACCTCACGCTGGAGCAGCTGCTGCCCATCGAGGTCGTCGTGCGCGACGCCGAGACGGGGCTGCCCAGGGCGGACGACGACGGCGTCGCGCGGCGCCGCACCCCGTTCCGCAAGAAGGTCACGGTCACCAGGGCCCGCCGCGCCGAGGCCGAGGCGGCGGGCGAGGCCCTGCCCGAGTTCGAGCCCACCGCTGCGGCCACCAAGCTCCTCGAGGAGCTGGAGCTGGCCAAGACGAAGGACCTGTGGCGCATCCTCGTCAGCCTCAACATCCGCCACGTCGGGCCCGTGGCGGCCCGGGCGCTCGCGGGCTGGTTCGGCTCGCTCGACGCGATCCGGGCGGCGTCGCGCGAGGAGCTGGCCGCCGTCGAGGGCGTGGGCCCGATCATCGCCGACGCGCTGCTGGCCTGGTTCGACGTCGGGTGGCACCGCGAGATCGTCGACCGCTGGCAGGCGGCCGGCGTGCGCACGTGGATCCCCGACCACCCGGGCCCCGAGGCGATGGCGGCAGCGGCCGACAAGGGCCCGACCGGGCCGCTCGCCGGGCTCACGGTGGTGGTCACCGGCTCGCTCGAGGGCTACAGCCGCGACGGCGCCAAGGAGGCCGTCCTGGCCGCGGGCGGCAAGGCGGCCGGGTCGGTGTCGAAGAAGACGGACTACGTCGTCGTCGGCGCCAACGCCGGGTCGAAGGCCGCGAAGGCGGAGGAGCTCGGCCTGCCGATCCTCGACGAGGCGGCGTTCACGCGCCTGCTGCAGGGCGGTCCGGCCGCGCTGGGCGATGGTGCGCAGGACGGCGCAGAGGAGAGCGCGGACGCCGCCGAGGAGGTCTGACGCCCGGGGCTACGATGCGCGGGTGCCCGACACGCTCTCCTCGCCCCAGACCGCCTCGACCCTGACGCTGCGCGGCGCCCACCTGGTGGGTTCCGTGAACCTCCCCTCGGCGCGCGACACGCTGCGCACGGTCGCGACGCGGCTCGGCCCCCACGCCCGCCGCATCCCGGACGGCGAGGTGGGCGAGCGGTTCCACTGGATCCTGTTCCAGGGCGCGCGGTTCGAGGTGGTCGACGGGCTGGTGCGCGTGGGCGACGCGCCCGTCGTCGTGGCCGGTTTCGACGTGCGGCCGCACGTGCTCGACGGCTCGGTGCCGGCGGACGAGCTCCGGTTCGGGCCGCTGGGCTACGCGGAGGCCGCGCTCGCGTCGTACGCCGACTTCGCGGCCCTGCGCGCCGAGGGCGTGATCGCGCCCGGCACGCGGTTCCAGGTCTGCCTGCCGTCGCCGCTGGCCGCGGTCACGACGTTCGTCGCGCCGGCCGACCGTGCCGCGGTGCACCCGGTCTACGAGGCGGCGCTGGTGCGCGAGCTCGACGAGATCGTCGCCGCGATCCCCGCCGAGGACCTCGCGGTGCAGGTGGACCTGGCCACCGAGTTCGCGTTCGTCGAGGGCGCGAACCTCGGCGGCGGCGCCGCGCGGGCCTGGTTCGATCGCGACGCCGGCGGGGACGAGGACGTCGTGCGCGGCTGTGCCGCCCGCGCGGCGCGGTTCGCGGCGCACGTGCCCGAGGGCGTCCAGCTCGGCTTCCACCTCTGCTACGGCGACGTGGCCGAGAAGCACTTCGTCGAGCCGGCCGACACGGGACACCTCGTGGAGATGGCGAACGCCCTGGTGGCGGCCCTCCCGCGCCCGATCACGTGGGTGCACCTGCCCGTCCCGATCGACCGCGACGACGTCGCGTACGTCGCGCCGCTCGGCGACCTCGCGCTCGACCCGGCCACCGAGCTCTACCTCGGCGTCCTGCACCACGAGGACGGCGTCGAGGGGGCCGCGCGCCGGCTGGCCGCGGCCACGCAGGTGCTGGGCGACCGGACCGTCGGCGTCGCCACGGAGTGCGGCTTCGGCCGCGGCCCGAGCGAGCGCACCGCGGCCCTGCTGGACCTGCACGTCGCGGTCCTCGGCCGCACCTCCTGACGTCCGGCGGTGCGTCAGGGGCGTCGCGCGACGACGGCCTGCAGCGCGGCGTCGTCCGCGGCCGTGAGCGGCACGAGCGTGTCGCGCGGCGGCGCGGTCGGCGTACCGAGCAGGGCGGCGACGGCGTGCAGCGCGGCGACCGGGCGCCCCGTGTCCGCCACGGCCCGCGCGACGTCGAGCAGCCAGTCCCGTGCCGCGTCGGCGGCAACGGTCCCCGCGACCCGGGCCCGCCGGACGGCGACGTACTCGGTCGGCGCGAGCGCCGCGAGCCCGGTGTGCCAGGCGTCCGCGGGCTCGGCGTCGCCGATCAGCGCGGTGTCGCCGCTGAGCCCCACCGCGACCCCCGCCGTCCGCAGCGCGGCCACGCGTCCGCCCGGTCGGGACGGCGGCGACGCCGGGTCCTTCACCGCGACCACGGAGCCGTCGTCGTGCAGCGCCGCGAGCATCTCGGCAGAGACGTCGAACCCGAGCTGCACGGGCTTGTTGTAGAAGCACACCGGCGTGCCCGGCACGGCGGCCGCGACCCGTGCGTACAGGGCGCGCACCTCCGCGTCGTCGAGCGGGAGGTACGCGAACGGGGACAGCACCAGCCCGGCGGCACCGGCCTCGCGGGCGCGGCGTGCCCGCGCGACGACCCGGTGCGCCGACTCCGCGGCGGCGCCCACGTGCACCGGCGCGCCGCCCGCGGCCGCCACGGCGATCCGGACCACGGCGTCGCGCTCGTCGTCGTCGAACGACACCCCGGAGCCGGAGGTCGCCAGCACGACGACGCCGTCCGCGCCGGCGGACACGGCCGCGCCGACGAGGGCCTCCAGGCCGTCCAGGTCCACCTCCCCGTCCTCGGCCAGCGGGGTGATCGGGTAGGCGAGGAGTCCGGTGAACGCCGAGGTCATGCCGCGCATCGTACGGACGGCGGCGTCAGGCGGTCAGCGCGTCCACGGCGTCGGGCGACAAGGCGTGGTCGGCCGCCATGGCGGCCGCTCCGAGCACGCCCGCCTGCGCGCCGGTGCGCGCGACGGCGATGCGCAGGTGCTGGGTGGCCAGCGGCAGCGACCGCCGGTAGACGACCTCGCGGATGCCGGCGAGAAGGTGCTCGCCCGCCTCGGCGAGGATGCCGCCGAGCACGATGACGGAGGGGTTGAGCAGGCTGACCGTCGCCGCGAGGACGCTGCCGATCTCGCGCCCGGCCTGGCGCACGGCACGGCCGGCGGTGACGTCGCCGCCGCGGACCAGCGCGACGACGTCCGCGGGGCCGGACACGTCCAGGCCCTCGGCGCCGAGCCGCACGGCCAGGGCCTGGGCGCTCGCGATCGCCTCGAGGCAGCCGACGTTGCCGCACCGGCACACGATGTCCTCCGCCCCGGGCACGGCGATGTGCCCGACGTCGCCGGCGGCGCCCTGGGCGCCACGCCGCAGCGCGCCGTCGGCGATGATGCCCGCGCCGATGCCGGTGGCGACCTTGACGAGGATGAGGTCGGAGACGTCGGGCCAGGCGATGCGGTGCTCGCCGAGCGCCATGATGTTCACGTCGTTGTCGACCAGCGCGGGGGCGTCGAAGTGGCCGCGGAGGATGCCGGGCACGTCGGCGTCGTCCCAGCCGGGCATGATCGGCGGGTTGTTCGGGTGCCCGGTCGCGTGCTCCACGGGGCCCGGCAGGCCGACGCCCACGCCGGCGAGGTCGCCGACGGAGCGCCCCGCGGTCTCGAGCAGCTTGCGCCCGGTGTCCGCGACCCAGCCGAGCACGGGCTCCGGTCCGTCGGCGATGGCGAGGGGCGCGTCGAGCTCGGCGAGCACGGTGGACGCGAGGTCGGTCACGGCGAGCCGGGCGTGGGTGGCACCGAGGTCGACCCCCAGCACCACCTGCGACGACGGGTTGAACGCGAAGGTGGCGGGCGGGCGCCCCCCGGTCGAGGTGGCCTCGCCGGCAGGGGCGATGAGGCCCGCCGCCATGAGCGCGTCGATCCGCCCCGCGACGGTCGACCGGGCCTGGCCGGTGAGGGTCGCGAGCTCGGCGCGGGTGCGGGCCCGGCCGTCGCGCAGGAGCTGGAACATCTCGCCGGCCCCGGGCGTGCGAGGTCCGGCCGCTGCGCCTTCCGTCATGACCGTAGTCAATCACGATCGAATAACACCCGTCTTTTGCTTGACGATCGACAGAAGTGCGTCCTAGGTTCGAGCCATGGTCGACGTGGACCGCGACGACGCGGCACCGCCGGAGGGCAGCGACGCCCCCGCCCCTCTGCTGCGCATGGAGGGCATCGTCAAGCACTTCCCGGGCGCCAAGGCGCTCGACGGGGTGGACCTCGACGTGCTGCCGGGCGAGGTGCACTGCCTGCTCGGGCAGAACGGCGCCGGGAAGTCCACGCTCATCAAGGTCCTCGCCGGGGCGCACCAGCCCACCGCGGGCCGGATCGTGCTCGACGGCGAGGAGGTCGTCGTCCCGCACCCGGTCGCGGCCCTGCAGCGCGGGGTCGCGACGATCTACCAGGAGCTCGACGTCGTCGACGGGCTCACCGTCGCGGAGAACGTGTACCTCGGGCACGAGCTCGCGCGCGGCGGGTTCACCCAGCGCCGCGAGGTCGCCACCCGCACCCGGGAGCTGCTGGCACGCCTCGGCCACCCCGAGATCTCGCCCCACCGCGAGGTCGGCCAGCTCTCCGCCGCGGGCAAGCAGGTCGTGTCCATGGCGCGGGCGCTCTCCCACGAGGCGCGCGTCATCGTCATGGACGAGCCGTCCGCCGTGCTCGACGCCGGGGAGGTGCGGAACCTGTTCCGCGTCGTCCGCGCGCTCACGGCCCAGGGCGTCGCGGTCGTGTACATCTCCCACCGCCTCGAGGAGATCCGGGAGATCGGCGACCGCATCACGGTCCTCAAGAACGGGCGCACGGTGGGCCGCGACCTCCCGGCCGCCGCGACGCCCACGACCGAGCTCATCCGGCTCATGACCGGCCGCAACGTCGAGTACGCGTTCCCCGAGCGCCCCGGCGTCCCCGACGACGCGCCCGTGGTGCTCGACGTCGAGGGACTGGGCCTCGCGGGCACGTTCGAGGACGTGTCGTTCCAGGTCCGGGCCGGAGAGATCGTCGGCCTGGCCGGGCTCGTCGGCGCCGGGCGGTCGGAGATCCTCGAGACGCTCTACGGCGCGCGCCGCCGGTCGTCGGGCACCGTCACGGTCAAGGGCCGCGCCCTGCGCGCGGGCTCGGTCGACACCGCGGTCGCCGCCGGCATCGGGCTGTGCCCGGAGGAGCGCAAGAGCCAGGGCCTCGTCCTCGACGAGCCCGTCTACCGGAACGTCACCCTCTCGACGTTCGCCCGGTTCGCCCGCGGCGGCTGGCTCGACGAGCGCGCCGAGCGCACGGCGGCACGCGAGCAGGTGGCCGCCCTCGACCTGCGGCCCACCGACGTCGACCGGGCGGCCCGCACCCTCTCCGGCGGCAACCAGCAGAAGGCCCTGCTCGGGCGATGGCTCGTGCACGGCTGCGACGTGCTGCTCCTCGACGAGCCCACCCGCGGCGTCGACGTCGGCGCGCGGTCCGAGCTGTACGCGCTCGTGCGCCGCCTCGCCGACGCCGGGACGGCGGTGGTCGTCGTCTCCAGCGAGATCCCCGAGGTCCTCGGCCTCGCCGACCACGTGCTCGTGGTCTCCGAAGGGCGCGTGGTGCACCGGGCACCCGCGCAGGACATCGACGAGCACGGCGTGCTCGACCTCGTCATGGAAGGAACCACCGCATGAGCACCCAGGTGGAGTCGCCGGCCGCCGGCACGTCGCGGCCCTCGTGGCTGTCGGGACCGGCGGGCCGCACGATCGGGCTCGTCGTGGCCCTGGCCCTCGTCGCCGTCGTCGGCGTGATCACGGGCGGCGAGCGCTTCGCCAGCCTCGACAACGTCATGACCATCCTCCGGCTCGCGTCCGTGACCGGGGTCCTCGCCATCGGGATGACGTTCGTCATCACGGCCGGGGGGATCGACCTCTCGGTGGGCTCCCTGACGGGGCTCGCCTCGGTGTGGGCCAGCACGCTCGCCACGCAGACGATGGCCGAGGACGTGCACTGGACGGTCATGGTGCTCACGGCGCTCGTGGTCGGCACCGCGGCGGGCATCGTCAACGGCCTGATCATCGCGTACGGGAAGGTCGTGTCCTTCATCGCGACGCTGGCGATGATGATCGCCGCCCGCGGCCTCGCGGAGATGATCTCGGGCCGCCAGACGCAGGTCGTCAACGTGGACGGCTTCCTGGACTTCTTCCGCGCCGACTTCATCGGCGTGCCGGTGCTCGTGTGGATCTTCGCGGTGGTCGCCGTCGCCGGCTGGTTCCTGTTCAACCGCACCACGTTCGGCCGCCGCACGGTGGCCGTGGGCGGCAACCTCGAGGCGTCGCGGCTCGCGGGCATCAAGGTGCAGCGTCACCTGCTGTACGTCTACGCGCTGTCCGGGCTGGCCGCCGGCATCGCGGGCGTGATGATGCTCGGCCGCACCACCGCGGGCACCTCCACGAACGGCCTGTACTACGAGCTCGAGGTGATCGCGGCCGTCGTCGTCGGCGGCACGCTGCTCATCGGCGGCCGCGGCACGATCGTGGGCACCGTCATCGGCGTCCTCATCTTCGCGATGCTGACCAACGTCTTCACGATCAACAACCTGTCGATCTCCGCCCAGAACGTCGCCAAGGGCGCGATCATCGTGGTCGCCGTCCTGCTCCAGCAGCGCTTCGCCCGGCGCTCCGCGTCCACCTGACGCACCGCCCTCCCGAACCTCCCCGCACCACCCCAGCTCCACCCCAGCACCATCCCGCACCGGGCCACCCGCCCGGGACGGCCGGACCGAATCGAGGATGATCACATGTCCGCACGCACCGCGCTGGAGCGTCCTACCCGTGGCCGTCGCGTCGTCGCGCTGGCCGCGACGGCCGCGACCGCCGTCCTGCTCGCCGCCGGCTGCACCAGCAACGAGCCGCCCGAGGACGAGGGCTCGGCCGCCCCGCAGGTCGCCGCCGAGGGCAACGACGAGCCGGGCGAGAAGGTCGTCATCGGCTTCTCCGCCCCCGCCGCCGACCACGGCTGGATGGGCGCCATCACCAAGTCGGCGGTCGACACCGCCGAGCAGTACTCCGACGTCGAGCTCCGCCAGGCCGAGGCGACGAACGACGTCAACGTGCAGATCAGCCAGATCGAACAGTTCATCAACGACAAGGTCGACGCCATCGTGCTGCTGCCGTTCGACGGCGCCGCGCTCACCGAGGTCGCGACCAAGGCGATGGAGGCCGGCATCCCGGTCATCAACGTCGACCGCGAGTTCTCCAGCCCGTTCGCCGCGCGCGCCACGGTGCTCGGCGACAACTACGGCATGGGCGTGAGCGCCGGCACCTACATCTGCGAGCAGCTCGGCGACAACCCGGACGCGATCGTCGCCGAGATCCAGGGCATCGAGTCGCTCCCGCTCACCCAGGACCGCAGCAAGGGGTTCGAGGACGCGCTGTCCGACTGCGGGCTCGACGTCGACCGCCGGGTCGCGGCGGACTTCACGGTCCAGGGCGGGGAGACGGCGACGTCGAACCTGCTGCAGGCGGAGCCCCAGATCGACGCCATCTGGAACCATGACGACGACCAGGGTGTCGGCGTCCTCGCCGCGATCGAGAACGCCGGCCGGGACGAGTTCTTCATGGTCGGCGGCGCCGGGTCCCTCGACGTCATGGAGCACATCCAGGCGGACGACTCGGTGCTGAAGGCGACCGTCGTCTACCCGTCGACGCAGGCGGCCGACGGCATCAAGCTGGCCCGCCTGGTGGTGCACAACAAGAACATGGGAGACCTGGTCTCGGCCGGGGTCCCGCGCACCACCCAGCTGTACGCGCCGGTGGTCACGGCGGACAACGTCGACCAGTACATGTCCATCGGGTTCCGGTCCTGACGTCAGGCCCGACCCGCAGAGCACGCACGGAAGCACGACAGCCGCACGAGGAAACGGAGGTCGCTCGATGAGCGAGCACGCCACGGCAGGGGGCACGCCGACGCTGGGCGTCGGGATGGTCGGATACGCGTTCATGGGGGCCGCGCACTCGCAGGCGTGGCGGACGGCGCCGCGGTTCTTCGACCTCCCGCTCGCCCCGCGGATGCGGGTCGTGGCGGGCCGCAGCGCCGCGGGGGTGCGCGCGGCGGCGGACCGGCTCGGCTGGGACGACGCCGTCACCGACTGGCGCGAGCTCGTCACCCGGGACGACGTCGACCTCGTCGACGTCTGCACGCCGGGCGACACGCACGCCGAGATCGCCGTCGCGGCGCTCGAGGCGGGCAAGCACGTGCTGTGCGAGAAGCCGCTCGCGAACACGGTGGCCGAGGCGGAGGAGATGGTCCGCGCGGCCGACGCCGCGGCCGCGCGCGGGGTGTTCGCGGCGGTGGGGTTCACCTACCGCCGCGTCCCGGCGATCCAGCTCGCGCGACGCCTGGTCGAGCAGGGCCGGATCGGCGAGGTGCGACAGGTGCGCGCGCAGTACCTGCAGGACTGGCTGTCCGACCCGGCCACGCCGCTGTCGTGGCGGCTCGACAAGGCCAAGGCCGGGTCGGGGGCGCTGGGTGACATCGGCGCGCACGTGGTCGACCTGGCCCAGTTCGTCACGGGGGAGCGGCTGGTCGGCGTGGCGGGCATGCTCGAGACGTTCGTGCGCGAGCGGCCGGTCCCGGCGTCCTTCTCCGGCCTGTCGGGGGAGGCGGGGGAGGGCACCGGCCCGGTCACCGTCGACGACGCCGCGATCTTCTTCGGCCGGCTGTCGGGCGGCGGGACGGCGACCTTCGAGGCCACGCGGTACGCGTGGGGGCGCAAGAACGCCATCCGGCTCGAGGTCAGCGGCACCCGCGGCTCGCTCGCCTTCGACTTCGAGGACATGAACCTCCTGCACTACTTCGACGCGGAGGACGACGCGGAGGTCGCGGGCTTCCGCCGCATCGTCGTGACCGAGCCGGAGCACCCCTACGGCGGGCACTGGTGGCCCGCCGGCCACGGTCTCGGCTACGAGCACGCGTTCACCCACCAGGTCGTCGACCTCGTCGGGGACCTGGCGGCGGGGAAGCAGCCGACCCCGTCGTTCGCCGACGGGCTCGCCGTGCAGCGCGTGCTCGACGCCGTCGAGCGCAGCTCGGACGCCGGCCACGCCTGGGTCGACCTGCCCGGCTGACCACGCCCCGCTCCCACGTCACCAGCTCGCCGCCACCACCCGCACCGCCGTCTCGACGAGGAGAACCGCACCATGGCACGACCGATCACCCTGTTCACGGGCCAGTGGGCCGACCTGCCCCTGGAGGAGGTGGCCCGCCTCGCCGCGGGCTGGGGCTACGACGGCCTCGAGCTCGCCTGCTGGGGCGACCACCTGGACCCGTGGCGGTGGGACGACGACGCGTACGTGCAGTCCCGCCTCGACCTGCTGGAGCGGCACGGGCTGAAGGTGTACGCCATCTCCAACCACCTCAAGGGCCAGGCCGTCTGCGACGACCCGATCGACGAGCGGCACCGCGACATCTTGCCGGACGTCGTGTGGGGCGACGGCGACCCGGAGGGGGTGCGGCAGCGTGCCGCGGAGGAGATGAAGCACACCGCCCGCCTGGCGGCGAGGCTCGGCGTCGACACGGTGGTGGGCTTCACCGGGTCGTCGATCTGGAAGTACGTGGCGATGTTCCCGCCGGCCACCGAGGCGATGGTCGAGGCGGGCTACCAGGACTTCGCCGACCGGTGGAACCCGATCCTCGACGTCTTCGACGAGGTGGGCGTGCGTTTCGCGCACGAGGTGCACCCCAGCGAGATCGCCTACGACTACTGGACCACCGTGCGCACGCTGGAGGCGATCGGCCACCGCGAGGCGTTCGGCCTCAACTGGGACCCGTCGCACATGGTGTGGCAGGACCTCGACCCGGTGAGCTTCCTGTGGGACTTCAAGGACCGGATCTACCACGTGGACTGCAAGGACACGAAGAAGCGGATGGGCAACGGCCGCAACGGGCGCCTGTCGTCCCACCTGCCGTGGGCGGACCCGCGGCGGGGGTGGGACTTCATCTCCACGGGGCACGGCGACGTGCCGTGGGAGGACGCGTTCCGGATGCTCAACACGATCGGCTACGCGGGGCCCATCTCGATCGAGTGGGAGGACGCCGGCATGGACCGCCTGGTCGGCGCGCCGGAGGCCCTGGAGCTGGTGCGCCGGCTCGCGTTCGACGCGCCCGAGGCCGCGTTCGACGCCGCGTTCTCCCAGCGCTGAGCCGCTCCCGAAGCTCGCGACAGCGTGGCGCCGGGCGGTCCGGCGTCCTGATCAAAGGGGATCAGCATGACCAGTCGTACCGAGCTCGACCGTCGGTCGTTCCTGCGCCTGGCGGGCTCCACCGTCGCGGTGGGTGCCGCGGCCGTCACGTCCGTGGGCCTGGGGGCGGCGACGGCCTCGTCGGCGCTCGCGGCCGGCGGCGGGCGCCGGCTCGTCCCGCCGGGCAAGCTGGGCATCCAGCTCTTCTCGATCCGGGACAAGGTCAACGCGCTCGGGTTCCGGGCGGTCTTCGAGCGGCTCTCCACCCTCGGGTACCGCGAGGTGGAGTTCGCCGGGTACACGCAGGGCGCGGTCGGCGCGATCACGCCGTCGGAGATCCGCACGCTCCTGGACGACAACGGCCTCGTGGCGGTCGGCGCGCACCGGGGCATCGCCGACTTCGTCCGCAACATGGAGGCCGAGCTCGACATCGCCCAGACCCTCGGGATGGCGCACGTCGGCACGGCCAACGCCCCGACCAACGACCGCACCGTCGGCGGTTACCTGGCGGCGGCGGAGCAGTTCAACGGGTTCGGCGCGGCGGCCGCGGCGCGCGGGCTGAAGTTCTACCAGCACAACCACCAGCACGAGTTCGGCTTCGCGGCCGACGACCCGGCGACGCGGCTGTACGACGTCTTCCTGGAGAACACCGACCCGGCGACGGTCTACCTGGAGATGGACGTGTTCTGGGCGTTCGTGGGCAGGCACCTCTACCCGGGGTTCGAGCCGGTGGAGTACGTCCTGGCGCACCGGAACCGCTACCCGATGTTCCACCTCAAGGACGGGCGGGTGAACCCGCAGACGTCCAACGGCTACGACATCGTCGAGTTCGGGGTGGGCGACCTCGACTACCAGGCGTTCCTCGGCGCGCTGAACGGCTCGGGGCGCCAGCACGGCATCTGGGAGCAGGACAACGCGTCGACGGTCGCCGAGCCCCCGTTCCCCGTCGACTCCTTCGGCAACGCGGAGCGCAGCGCGGACGCGATCCTCGCGCTGCGGGGCTGAGGACCTCCGGGACACGCTGGACGACGACGGCGGGCGGGCGACACGCGTCGCCCACCCGCCGTCGTGGGCTCGCGCGGTCAGGCCGCGCGGCGGACCATCACGACGTCGTCGTGCCGCACGCCGCCCACGTCGTAGGTGCGCGTGCCGGCGACCACGAAGCCGTGCTTGCGGTAGAAGGCCTGTGCGCGGGCGTTCTGCGCGTTGGTGCCGAGCCACAGGGGAGCGTCCACCCCGGCAACGGTGCCGAGCCCGGTCGCGGCCGCGGCAGCGGCCTCGAGGAGCTGAGCGGCGACGCCGCCGCCGAGCGCGTCCGGGTGCACGTAGATCTTGGAGAGCTCGGCGTACGGGCCCGCGCCCACGACGGCGCGAAGCACCTCTCGTTCCTCGTCACCGTCCGGCTCGCCGAAGGACACGAGCGCGTAGCCGAGGGGCGTCGTCGAACCGTCGTCGGGTGCTCCGGGCCTGTCGTCGACGGCGACCAGGAGCGCGTGCCTGTCGGACGCGACCCAGGCGCCGACGGCACCAGGGGACAGATGGGCGGCCACGTGTGCGGCCATCGTGGCCACCGGGGTCCCCGGCGGGCACGCCAGCGGGAACGTGAGTGCGGCGAGCCATGCGACGTGCGCGCTCTCGTCGGCCCGGGCGGGCCGGACGACGACGGACGCCGGGGGCTGTGGTGCGGTCTGCGGGGTGGTCACGGCACGATTCTGGACCCCGTCCAGAGCCCTCGTCGGGGCCCGGGGAGCGGTGTGCCCCGCGTCACCGCGGGCGGAGTTGGCCGGGCGCTGCGGAGCGTGTAATGTTCTACGACGTCAGCCCGACAGGGAGACGGACACCAAAGAGCATGATCCGGGCGACCGGAGCTCAGGTGGCCGCGCGGGGCTGGAACTCACATCGAGGATCAGGTCGCATTCGTGCGCCCCGAGCACCGGTGTGGGGCTTTCCGACTTGCGTCGGGCAGTTCGATCGGCTGGAAACAGGCGGTCGGAACGGCCGAAAAAGTCTGGTAAGTTTGAGGGGTTGCCCCGGCGGGGTCGGAACGGTTGGTTCTGGTTCTGCGGTGTGCGTCGGTTGTTTGAGAACTCAACAGTGTGTTTGATAGTCAAT
>NZ_JBHVSQ010000018.1:0-20755 GCF_042885055.1 Isoptericola sp. NPDC058082
CCGACGGCCCCGCCCGCCGTTCCCCGTTCGCGACGACGGGCACCGCGTCGCCGTTCGGCGCCACCGCGGCCTCGGCGCCGCCCGCCCAGGCGGCACCGAGCCCGGCGCCGCCCGCCGCCACGTCGGTCGCGCCCCCGCTGCCCTGGGCGAGCCCGACCACCGAGCGGCCCGCGTCCGTGCCGCCGTCCCGCCCCGCGGCGGGCCCCGCGCAGCCGTCGGCCGCGCCGGAGCGACCCGCCGCGTCCCCGTTCGACGCGCTGGTCGCGTCGGAGCAGCCCGTCCGCGCGCGGTCGGCCGCGCCGCTGGACGACGAGGACGACGACGAGGACTGGGACGAGCCGGAGGCGTCGTACACCTGGCTGCACTACATCGTCCTCGTGGTCGTCGCGTTCGTGCTGGGGCTCCTGGTCTGGAAGCTGCTGCTCCAGGCGCCCGACGACAGCAACTTCCAGACCGATACCGACGCCGCCGCGCCCGCGGCCGGCGTCTCCCTCACGTACGAGCACCCCGGAGCCGCTGCATGACCGCTAGCCCCCGCGCCGTCGAGCTGGCGGTCGTCGCCGCCCGGGCCGCGTCGGACCGCAAGGCGCAGGAGATCATCGCGCTGGACGTGAGCGACCAGCTGGTGCTCACCGACGTGTTCCTCATCGCCTCCGGCACGAACGAGCGCCAGGTCTCGGCGATCGTGGACGCCGTCGAGGAGGCGATGTTCCTCGCCGGCTCCAAGCCGATCCGTCGGGAGGGCAAGGCGCAGGCACGGTGGGTGCTGCTGGACTTCGGGGAGGTCGTCGTCCACGTGCAGCACGCCGAGGACCGCGTGTACTACGCGCTCGAGCGGCTGTGGAAGGACTGCCCGGCGGTGGAGCTGCCGGAGGACGCGCGCGGCGGTGACGGCGCGGCGGCCGCCGCCGAGTACGGCGACGGCGGGGGCGACGGGGCGATCCGTCTCGCGGGCGACGAGCGGTGACGGCCGGCACCGTCGTCCTGCTGCGGCACGCCCGCACCGCCTACAACGCGTCCCTGCGGCTGCAGGGGCAGATCGACATCCCGCTCGACGAGGTCGGGCGGTGGCAGGCGGCGGAGGGCGGTTCCGCGCTCGCGTCGTCGCACCGCGCGACGCGCATCGTGTCGTCCGACCTGGGGCGCGCCGTCGAGACGGCGACCGCGTACGCGGACGCGCTCGGCGGGCAGCCCCTGGTCACCGACGAGCGCCTGCGTGAGCGCGGCTTCGGTGCCTGGGAGGGCCTCACGGGCGCGGAGCTGCAGGAGCGCTGGCCCGAGGAGTACGCCGCCTGGCGCCTGGGCGCGGAGCCCGTGGGCGCGGGGGCCGAGACGAAGGCGGCGGTCGCGGAGCGCATGGCCGAGGCCCTGGCCGAGCATGCCGGGGACCTGGACGACGACGCGACGCTCGTCGTCGTGTCGCACGGCGCCGCCATCTCGCTGGCGGTGACGGCGCTGCTCGGGCTCGACCCGACCACGTGGCGCGGGCTGTCGGGGATGCACAACGTGCACTGGTCGCACCTGCACCGTGCGGGCGAGGGTGCCGTGCCCGCCTGGCGCCTCGTGGCGCACAACGTGGGCGCGGGGTACCCCCTGGACCGCTGGCAGGCGGGGCCGGACTGGAATTTGGAACCTGGCCCGAAGTCTGCCTAAGATATCGACGTTCCCGAGGGGCGCAAGCCCGGAGGAACGCACCGAATCAGACGAATCGCCCGGTCGCCCGTCGGCCGCGAGAGTCGGTTCTCGGGGCTGTGGCGCAGCTGGTAGCGCACCTGCATGGCATGCAGGGGGTCAGGGGTTCGAGTCCCCTCAGCTCCACCCCGACGAGAAGGCCCGGAACCACACGGTTCCGGGCCTTCTTGCGTGACCAGGGGTTTCACGGTGCGGGACGCCCTTGCGTCGACGCCGTCGTCGCCTAGGGTCGGACCTGCGGCCGCGTCGTCGGCCGCCGTGAGGTCACACCTGAAGTCACATCTGAAGACACCCATGACAGGGGAGCGCCGTCGAAGGGGCGCTGAGAGTGCGGGCACAGCCGCAGACCCTTGGAACCTGCTCCGGTTAGCACCGGCGAAGGGAGTTACCTGGAATGTCCGCGCCCACTTTCGCGCGCAGCGCGTCCCTGCGGTACCGCACCGTCGACCTCGTCACCGTGGCCATGCTCGGCGTGGCCGTCGGTGTCGTCTTCTGGGGCTGGACCCAGCTCTACCACCTGCTCTCCGCCGGGCTGGCGGTCGCCTTCCCGCCGGCCACCGGGCTGCTCGGGGGCGGCTGGCTGCTCGGCGGCGTGCTGGGCGGCCTCATCGTCCGCCGTCCGGGCGCGGCGCTGCTCACCGAGGTCGTCGCCGCGAGCGTCGAGGCGCTGCTCGGCGCCGGCTGGGGCTTCTCGGCGATCGTCTCCGGCGTCGTCCAGGGGTTCGGCGCCGAGCTCGTCCTCGCCCTGTTCCTCTACCGGCGGTTCGGCGCCGCGGTCGCGGCCCTGGCGGGCGCGGCGGCGGGCGCGTGCGGCGCCGTGTACGAGTGGTTCGCGTACTACCCGGACTGGGAGTGGGGCTTCCGCCTGGCGTACCTGGGCCTCTTCGCGCTCTCCGGCGCGCTGCTCGCCGGCCTCGGGGGCGCGGCGCTCGTGCGCGCCCTCGCGCGGGCGGGCGTGCTCGACGCGTTCGGCCCGGGTCGCGACCTCGCCGACCGCGCCGTCGACCGTGCCGTCGACCGCGCGCCGGCCTGACGGCGTGGCGCACGACGACGTCCGGGTTCGCGTGCGAGGGCTGTGCTGGCGGCCCACCGGGCGCCGGGCCCCGACGATCGAGTGCCTCGACCTCACCGTCGGCGCGGGGGAGCGCCTGGGGCTGGTCGGTCCCAGCGGGGCGGGCAAGTCGACCGTGCTGCACGCCCTGGCGGGCGTGCTGGGCGACCCGCTGCCCGGCGAGCTGTCCGGGACCGTCCACGTGGACGGCGGGGTGGGGCTCGTCCCGCAGGACCCGGGCTCCGCGGTCGTCGCGGCCCGGATCGGCCGGGACGTCGCCTTCGGCCCCGAGAACGCCGGCCTGCCGCGGGACGAGATCTGGCGCCGGGCCGGGGAGGCTCTCGACCGGGTCGGGCTGCGCCACCCGCCCGACCGGCCGACGTCGGCCCTCTCGGGCGGCGAGCTGCAGCGGCTCGCGCTCGCCGGGGCGCTGGCGAGCGCGCCGGGCCTGCTGCTCCTGGACGAGCCGACCGCGATGCTCGACCCCGCCGCGGCGGCCGAGGTGCGCGCCGCCGTCGTCGGCGCGCTGGAGGGCTCGGACACGTCCCTCGTCGTGGTCGACCACCACGTCGGGCCGTGGCTCGAGCACCTGGACCGCGTCGTGGTGCTCGGACCGGGCGGCCGGGTCACGCACGACGTCGCGCCCGCCGCGCTGCGCGACGTCCCGTCCGCCCTGCGGGACGACCTGACGCGCGCCGGCGTCTGGCTGCCCGGCGTGGCGGCGCCGTCCCCGCTGTCCGTTCCCGCGGCGCTGGTGGCGCCGGACGTGCCCGGGCCGGACGTCGTCGTCGCCGGCCTCCGCGTCGACCTGGTGACCCGCGGCCTGCGCGGTCGCACCACGACGCGTGCCCTCGACGGCGTGGCCGCGCGGCTGCCCGCGGGCCGCCTCACGTCCGTCACGGGGCCCTCGGGGGCGGGGAAGTCCACGCTCGTCGCCACTCTTGCGGGGCACCTGCGGCCGACGGCCGGCGAGGTGCGGGGCGTCCCGGGGCGGACGGCCCGCTCGGAGAAGCTCGCGCGGTCCTGCGGGTGGGTACCGCAGCACCCGGAGCACGGCCTGCTCGCGCTGCGCGTGCGGGACGAGGTGGAGCTCACCGGCCGGCGCCTCGGCGTCCGGGTGGACGTGGACGCCGTGCTCGCGCTGCTGCGCCTCGACCACCTCGCCGACGCGCATCCGTTCCGGCTGTCCGGCGGCGAGCAGCGGCGGCTCGCCCTGGCGGCGGCGCTGGCGCACCGGCCGGGGCTCGTGCTGCTCGACGAGCCGACCGTCGGCCAGGACAGGGGGACCTGGGCGGCGGTGGCCGGGTGGGCCGGCGCCGCGGCCCGGCACGGCGCCACCGTCGCGGCGAGCACCCACGACGCGCACCTCGTCGCCCTCGCGGGGCACCAGGTGCGGCTCGGCGGCGCGACGAGCGAGCGAGCGACGGTGGCGGTGTGACCGGCGCGCTGGGGCGCGTGAACGCCCTCGTGCTCGTGGCCCTCGGGCTGCTCGGCCTGGTCGCCTCCCTGGGCGTCCGGGACGTCGCGAGCGCCGCCGTCGCGCTGGGCGGGTCGCTGGCTCTCGGGCTGCTGCTCCTGCCGCGCGGCGCCGGCTCTCCGGCCCGCTACCTCGCGGTGGTCGTCGCGGTCGCGTCGGTGGCGTGGTCGACGTGGCTGCTCGGTGGCCACGACCCGGTGGTGGCGGCCGTCGCGGGGGCCCGCATCGCGGTGCTCGCCCTGCCCGGCGTGGCCCTCGCCCCGCTGGTCGACCCGAGCGGGCTGGCCGACCAGCTCGGCCAGCGGCTGCGCCTGCCGGCCCGCTTCGTCGTCGGGGTGGCCGCGGCGCTGCAGCGGTTCGAGCGGCTCGGTGCCGTGTGGGAGCAGGCGTCGCGGGCGCGTCGGTCGCGCGGTGTCGGGCCCGGCCGGGGCCCGCTCTCGAGGGCGCGCCACGCGGCGTCGGTGACGTTCGCCGTGCTGGCCGCCACCCTGCGCGACGCGGCGGCCATGTCCGTCGCGATGGACACCCGGGGCTTCGCGGGCGCCCACCGGCGGACCTGGGCGGAGCCTGCGCCGTGGACCCGTACGGACGGCGTCGTGCTCGCCGCCGGCGCCGTCGTCGCGGCGCTGCCGTTCGCCGTCCTGGCCTGGCGGTAGCCGTCGAGCGGGGCGCGTCGGGCGCAGGATGGGTGTCGGGAGGTGCTCGCATGGCCCGCCAGGTACACGACTTCGACGCCCTCTACGCCGCGGACGTCCCGCCGCCGTGGGAGATCGGGCGCCCGCAGCCCGCGCTCCTGGCGCTCGTGCGCCGGTCGGTGCTCGCCGACCCGGTGCTCGACGTCGGCTGCGGCACGGGCGTGCTGGCGCTCGCGGTCGCCCGGGCGGGCCACCGGGTGGTGGGCGTGGACGCCGCGGCGCACGCGATCTCCCGCGCGCGGGAGCGGGCCGCGGAGTCGATCGTCGACCCGCCCGGCGAGGTGCGCTTCGAGGTCGCGGACGCCCGCCGGCTCGACCGCCTGGACGTGCGGCCACGGACCGTCCTCGACTCAGGGCTGCTGCACACCCTGGACGACGCGGGTCGCGCCGCCTACGTGGCGGGGCTGGAGGTGATCTGCCCGTCCGACGCGCTCGTCGCCGTCCTCGCGATGTCCGTGGCCGCCGGGCTCGGCTGGGGCACGACCGACGACCGGCTGCGCGCCGCGTTCGACGGGCCCGCCTGGTCGTCCACGACGGTCTCGGACGCCGAGATCGCCGCACGCACCGCGGGGGAGGAGCGGCACCTGCCCGCGCTGCTCCTCACGACGCGGCGCGCGTGACGCGGTGGTGGCCTAGCGCTCCACGTCCGACGGCAGCTCGAGCCGGCTCAGGCGCGCGAACGACCCGGTCATGTGCTTCTCGACGGCGACCCGTGCGGCGACGGGGTCGCCCTGGCTGAGCACCGTCCGCAGCTCCAGGTGCTCGACGTGCCCGACCGTGGGGAAGTCGGGAAAGTTCACGTTGCGCACGTGCAGGAAGAACGCGACCTGGCTCCGGATCGACGACCAGACCCGGCGCAGGCGGGCGTGGTCGGCGGCGTCGTAGAGGACGTCGTGGAACGCGAGGTCCAGGCGCACCGCCTCCTCGGGGGCGACCGAGCCCGACGTGCTCTTCATCGCCAGGAGGATGCGGTCCAGCTCGGCGAGGTGCGACCCGGTCATGCGGACGGTCGCGCGTTCCGCCGCCAGCACCTCGATGGCGGCGCGCAGGGTGTGCACCTCCTCGACGTCCTTCTGGGTCAGGACGCTGACGAACGCGCCGCGGTGGCGGCGGATCTCGACCTGTCCCTCGGCCTCGAGGATCGCGAGCGCCTCGCGCACCGGTCCGCGGCTCACGTCGAGCGCCGCGGCGAGCTCGGTCTCGCGCAGGTGCTCGCCGGGTCGTAGCTCCCCGCGCGCGATCTCGTCGCGGATGACGCCGACCACGTACTCGGCGAGGGTGGCCCGGGGCGCAGTCCCCAGCGGATTCATCGACACGCTCCTCTCGTCACGCCCGCCCCATCATTTCGTACGGCGGGCCGCCGCGCCTCGACGTCGGGGAGCGGCTGACGTTCATCCTACGGGCTCATTGGCGACAGTATGTTGTTGACAATCTATGAACTCGCCTCCTAGTGTCGCTGACTGTCGTCGACGGTGACGACCCGGCACCGCTGCCGGCCGTGAGCATGAGAGGCGCGAACGTGAGCTCGAGCGTGGACGTGAACCCTGGAATCGGCACCGACCTGAGCTTCCCGAGCTCGGCACCGAGCGACCCCTCGGCGCCGCACGTGCGCCGCGCGGTCGTCCGGGTCGACGCGGGCGCCGACCGAGGAGACCTCGCCCGGATCTGGGAGAGCATCGGGTTCGACGAGATCAACTGGACCTACACCGCGACCGGCCGCCGGCTGCTGCAGACCTTCGGGGAGCTGACGGACCGCGGGTTCCACGTGCGGCCGCACTACGTGTTCTGCTCGGGCACCGGCTTCGGCATCCCGCACTGGGGCAACGGGAACGTCTACCACGAGGACGCCGCGGGCGACGCCGTCTACGACTTCACGATCGTCGACCAGGCGTACGACGCGATCGTCGAGGCCGGGCACCACGTGCTCGTCGAGCTGGCGTTCACCCCGCGCGACCTCCTGCCCGACGCGGCCGACGAGCTCCGGGTGACGCCCAGCCCCACGGTGTACAGCAGCTACGAGGCCGGTGCCTGGGCCTACCCGCCCAGGGACTACGGCCGCTGGGGCGACCTCGTCGCCGCGCACGCCCGGCACTGCCTCGAGCGGTACGGCGAGCAGGAGGTGAGCACCTGGCTCTGGGAGCTGTGGAACGAGCCCGACATCTTCTACTGGAAGGGCACGCCCCAGGAGTTCTACGACCTCTACTCGGTCACGGCGCGGGCGGTGCGCAGCGTGCTCCCGGGGGCGAAGGTCGGCGGGCCGGCGGTCACGGGGGCGGGCGTGGAGTTCCTGCGCGGCTTCCTCCGGCACACCCGCGACCAGGGGGACCCGATCGACTTCGTCTCCTTCCACACGAAGGGCTCCGCGTTCACGCCCTGGCGGGTCTACGGCCCGACCGGGGGCGAGGCGCCGGAGAAGCAGAACCCGTCGGCGCACAAGATGCTGTTCGAGGTCCGCCGGATGCTCCGGGTGATCGCGGAGTTCGAGGAGTACCGCGGCCTCCCCGCCATCGTGGACGAGTGCGACGCCGGGGTGCCGGCGCACTACAGCGTCTACGACAACGCCAACTTCCAGTTCCAGAACACGGAGTACTACCCCGTGTTCCAGGTGAAGCTGATGAAGAAGCTCCTCGACCTCAACGACACGGAGGAGGTTCGGGTCGAGCAGGCCACCTCCTGGAGCTTCTATTTCGAGGGCGAGCGGTACTTCGAGGGGACCCGGGCGTTCCTCACGGCCGGCGGGCTCGAGAAGCCGCTGCTCAACGCGTACCGGGCGCTGAGCCGGCTCGGCGAACGACGGGTCGACGCCGTCTCGGACGCCGCGCACCCGGTCACGCTGCTCGACGAGGCCGACGGTGCCAGCATGCCCGAGGAGATCGACGCCCTGGCGTCCCGCTCGACGTCCGGCACCGTCGCGGTCCTCGTCTGGCGGCACACCGACGACCAGTACCAGCGCGACGAGCTCGAGGCCGACGTCACGCTCCGGGTCTCGGGGCTCGACGCCGAGGCCTACACGCTCAGCCACTTCCGCATCGACGCCGGGCACAGCAACGCCCACACCGCCTGGGTCGAGGCCGGCTCGCCCCAGCTGCCGACCGACGCGCAGCTCGCGCTGCTCCAGGCACGCCAGGGGCTCGAGGAGCTGGAGCCCGCGCGTCAGGTGGCGGTCCCGTCGTCCGAGGCGGAGCTGTCGGTCGCCCTGCCGCTGCCGGCGGTGTCCCTGCTCGTCCTGGAGCCGGTCCGGTGACCGGGACGGCGACCGGTCCGATGAGCGCGACCCTGCGGCGTACCCGCACCCTCCGCGACGGCACGGTCGTGCCCGAGGTCGGGCTCGGGGTCTTCCAGGTGCCGTCCGCGGAGGCGCAGCAGGTCGTGGAGCAGGCCCTCGAGGCCGGCTACCGGCACATCGACACCGCGGCCGCGTACGTCAACGAGGAGGGCGCAGGTGCCGCGGTGCGGGCCTCCGGCCTGCCGCGCGACGAGGTCTTCGTGACCTCGAAGCTCCGCAACGGCGACCAGGGGTACGACCAGGCGCTGCGGGCCTACGACGAGACGTGCGATCGGCTGGGTCTCGACCACGTCGACCTCTATCTCATCCACTGGCCGAACCCCGCCGCCGGCCTGTGGCAGGACTCCTGGCGGGCGCTCGAACGGCTCCGGGACGAGGGCCGGGTCGGGGCGGTGGGCGTCTCGAACTTCCTCGCGGAGCACCTCGACGAGCTCGCCGGGTTCGCCGACCAGATGCCGGTGGTGAACCAGGTCGAGCTGCACCCCGCGTTCCAGCAGCCCGACGTCGTCGCCGCCTGCCGCGCGTACGGGGTCGCCGTCGAGGCGTACTCCCCGCTGGGCCAGGGCTCCGGGCTGCGCCACCCGGACGTGGTCGCGATCGCGGAGGAGCTCGGCGTGACGCCCGCCCAGGTGGTGCTGCGGTGGCACCTGGACCAGGGCCGGCTGGTGATCCCGAAGACGGTCTCGCCGGCGCGCATGCGCGAGAACGCCTCGCTGGACCGCGTCGGGCTCACGCCCGCGCACCGGGCCGCGATCGACGCCCTGGACACGGGCACCCGCATCGGTGGGGACCCCCGCACCTTCTCGATCAGCCAGATCCGCTAGCCGGACCGACACGACGGAGTGCTCGATGGCGAGTCAGACACGGTCGGCGGTGCCGACCACACCAGCACGGACCGCAGCACCGCCCCCAGCCGCCCCGCGCCGCGCCGCGGAGGGGCCGTCCGCCCGCCGCCCGAGCCCGGAACGGCGCTCGCGCCAACGGCGCCGCACCCTGTGGATCTACGCGTTCCTCATGCCGACATTCGTCCTGTACGGCATCTACACGATCTATCCGATCGTCGCGAGCTACTGGTACTCGCTCGTCGAGTGGAACGGGTTCAGCTCCGAGCAGACGTTCGTGGGGATCAGCAACTACCAAGCGGTCCTCGGCGACCCGATGTTCTGGTCCTCGGTGCGCATCACGCTCGTGTTCATGCTCGTCGTGGCGCCGCTGCGCATCTTCGGCGCCTTCGTCCTCGCCATCCTGCTGAACTCGCCGAGGATGCCGTTCGCCCGGTTCTTCCGCACCGTCTACTTCCTGCCGGTGGTCACGACGACGGCCATCATCGGCGTCGTGATGCGGTTCGTCCTCGACCCGGGGTCCGGCCCGCTCGCGGCCCTGTTCGGCGTGTTCGACCTGCCGCCCGTCGACCTGCTCGGCGACTCCGACACCGCCCTGTACGCCGCGGCGCTGACCTATGTGTGGAAGTTCTTCGGCATCACGATGATCTACTGGCTGGCCGCCCTCCAGACGATCCCGCAGGACGTGTACGACGCCGCCCGGATCGACGGCGCCGGAGGGGTGCGGATCTTCCGGCACATCACGCTGCCGATGCTGCTGCCGTTCCTGCTCATCATCTCGGTGCTCACCGTCGAGGACTGCTTCCACGCGTTCGACCTCATGCAGACGATGACGGCCGGTGGGCCCTTCTACAGCACCGAGATCATCGAGATCTACATCTACCGCTGGGCGTTCGCGGCCTCGATCCCGCAGCTCGGCTTCGCCTCCGCCGCCGCGGTCCTGTTCGGGCTCCTCGTCCTGGTGGTCGTCGCGGTCCAGGCGTGGGCCACGTTCTCCTCGCAGCGGCTCCAGAAGGGACGGGCATCATGAGCACCCTCACGGCACGGCACGACGCCGGCCCGCGGCCCGGGACGAGGTCCCCGGACCGCGAGGGACCGGGCCCCCGCGGCGGGGCACGGCGCCCTCGGCGCCGCGGCTGGTGGATCTTCGCCGTCCTGCTCGCCGTCGGCGCCTTCCTCTGGGTCTTCCCCTTCCTCTGGATGGTCTCGGCGTCGCTGAAGACGTCGGGGGAGGTGTTCGCGGGCGGGCTGAACCTGGTGCCCGACGCGCCGCAGTGGGAGAACTACGTCCGCGCGTGGACCACGGGGCAGTTCGGGCACTACCTGCTCAACACCGTGATCGTGACGGTCGCCGTCACGCTGATCGTCGTGGTCCGCTGCGCCCTGGCCGGCTACGTCGTGGGGCGCTACCGCTTCCCCGGGTCGCGCCTGATCATCGGCATCTTCGTCGCGACGCTGTTCGTGCCGACGGGCTACACGATCATCCCGATCGTCAAGGTCTCGATGCAGCTGGGCCTGCTCAACTCGCTGACCGGCATGATCATGGCGATGGCCGGCGCGTCGAACGTCGCCGCGATCCTCATCTACGCCGGCTACTTCCGGAAGCTGCCCGCGGACCTCGAGGAGGCCGCGATCGTCGACGGGGCGGGGTTCCTCCGGGTCTTCCTGCGGATCATGCTGCCGCTGTCGATGCCCGTCACGGCCACGGTGGGGATCCTGACGTTCCTCACCACCTGGAACGCCTTCTTCCTGCCCCTGGTCTTCTCGTTCAGCAATCCCGCGCTGCGCACGGTCAGCGTCGGCATGCAGGCCTTCGTGGGGGAGAACTCGACCGACTGGCCGGGGATGGCGGCCGCGGGCGTGATCTCGATCCTCCCGGTCGTCGTCCTGTTCGTCTTCATGCAGAAGTACTTCGTCGAAGGCATCGCCGGCGCGGTGAAGTCGTAGGCGTTCCCCGATCCGTCGTTCGTTCTCGAAGAGGAGACAGCAATGACCGAGCTTTCGCGTCGCGGATTCATCGGAGGCGTCGGGGTGACCGCCCTCGCGGGCCTCCTGACCGCCTGCGGCGGCCCGAGCCCCGCGCCCGGCGGAGGTGGTGCCGGGCTGCGCTGGTGGGACCACTTCGGGGGCCTCCAGCAGGCCCACAAGGAATGGGCCGCCGCCCAGGCGAAGGCGCTGGGCGTGGGCATCGAGTACACGTACAACGAGCCGAGCAAGGCGGTGGAGGCGCTCCAGCTGGCGAACCAGTCGCAGCAGCTGCCGGACATCTACTCCAACGTGCTGGGGCTGCCGCTGTCGGCGCTGGTCGAGTCGGGCTGGCTGCACGCCATCACGCTCTCGGACGCGGCGATGGGGCGGTTCCCCGAGGGGACGTTCGTCGAGGGCGTCACCATGCTCGACGGCGTCGTGTACGGCCTGCCGCTGATGTCCGACCGCCAGTACTGGGCGTGCACCTGGTACAACTCCGAGATCGCGCAGGACGTGGGCTTCGAGCCGCCGCACAGTTACGACGAGCTGCGTGCGGCGCTCAAGACGATCGCCGACGACGGCCGGTACGTCCCGATGACGCTGGCGCTCGGGGACTCGGGCCGCGTCCGCGACCAGGTCGACGACCTCGCCCAGGCGGCGGGGTTCCCCGGCTGGCAGGGGTTGCGCTACGACACGGGTGAGTACGCGTACGACGACGACGCGTACCTGAACGTCGTCGAGCTGGTCAAGGAGATCTCCGACAGCGGCTGGCTGCTGCCCGGCACCAACTCGTTCCAGGTCCCCGACGCGCGGGGACGCTGGGCGGCGGGCAACGTCGGCTTCTTCATCGACGGCCCGTGGTCACCCGGCGGGGTGCGCGCGCTCAACGAGGCCCACCTGCCGAAGATGGCGGTGGCCGGCGAGCTCACGCCCGAGGGCGAGGACCTGGTCATCACGCGCGGGGCGCCGGCCCCCACCTTCTTCGCCGCCGGGAACACGTCCCACGCCGAGGCCGCCATCGAGCTCCTCGAGTCGTTCACCCAGGACGACTACCAGGCCGTCCTGGCCACGGGGATGGACCAGCCCCCGATCAACCTGGACGCGGTGGCCGGCGCCGACGTCATCGAGCCGTACGCGTGGCTGGTCGAGGACTTCCGGACCCGCGTGTTCCGCGCCCCGCAGCCTCAGGTGCGCAACGTCGAGGTGAACGAGGCGCTCGCGGTCCAGGCCCCGGTGGCCCCGCACCTCGGCGACATCGTGCAGGGCTACCTCGGGGGCGACGTCACCGACCTGCGGGGGGAGCTCGCCAAGCTCAGCGACACGTGCTCCCAGAGCCTCGACTCGGCGATCGAGCGTGCGAGCGCGGCGGGGGCCTCGGTGTCGCGGTCGGACTGGGAGTTCCCCGACTGGCGACGCGGCGTCGACTACGCCTACTGAGCCCCGCGGCCGCCCTGCCGTGCGGGCCGAGACACACCGATCCACAGGAGATGACCAGATGAACACGTTCCCCACGTCCCGCACCGCGATCGTCACGGGCGCCGCCTCGCAGCGGGGCATCGGCCGCGCCGTCGCGCACCGCCTGGCCGGGGAGGGCTGGGCCGTCGGCCTGCTCGACGTCGACGGGCCGGCGGTCAAGGACCTGGCCGAGGAGCTGGTCCGGGAGGGCGGCGAGGCGGCCGGCGCCGGCGTCGACGTCGGCGACGCGGAGGCGGTCCGGGCGGCGGTGGGGGACCTCGCCGCGGCGCTGCCGCCCGTCGTCGCCCTCGTCAACGTCGCGGGGGTGAGCTCCCCGACGCCGTACCTGGAGCTCGACGACGCGGAGTGGGACCGGGTGCTGCGCATCAACCTCGACGGCGTCCACCACGTGACGCGGGCGGTCGCCGACGAGATGCTCCGGACGGGCGTCGGGCGGGTCGTCTCCCTCTCCTCGGTCTCGGCGCAGCGCGGCGGGGGGACGTACAGCAAGACCCCCTACTCGGTCGCCAAGGCCGGGGTGGTCGGCCTCACGCGCGCGCTGGCGCGGGAGCTCGGCCCGCACGGCATCACGGTCAACGCGATCTCGCCCGGCCCGATCGACACGGACATCATGGGCGGCACGCTGAGCGAGGAGCGCAAGGCGGAGCTCGCGGCGGACCTGCTGGTCGACCGGGTGGGAATGCCGGACGACGTCGCCGCCGCGGTGAGCTTCCTCGTCGGCGCGGAGTCCGGCTTCATCACCGGGCAGACCCTCAACGTCGACGGCGGCCTCTACATGCACTGACCGCATGCAGTGACCGCATGCACTGACCGCATGCACTGACCGGCGGGCGGGACGAGACGTTCGTGAACGGACCGGCCCCGGACGGGGCCCTTGCGATAGGAAGGGTGCGTGCCGTCCCCGCCGCTGTTCCCGTTCCGTAGCGTCGTCCTCGGGGCGTTCCTCCCGACCCTGGTGCTGGAGATCGGCATCGGTGCGCTGCTGCCGGTCGTGGCGGTCACGGCCACGGGCCGTGGCGCCACCCTCACGGTCGCCGGCCTCGTGGCCGCGCTGCTGCCGCTCGGCAAGATCGCGTTCGACCTGCCCGCCGGGGCGCTCTCGCAGCGCCTCGGGGACCGGGTGGCGATGCTGGTCGCCGGCAGCGTCGCCGTCGTGGCGTTCACGACGATCGCGCTGTCGTCGGCGCTGTGGGGACTGGCCGCGGGGGTGCTCGCGCTCGGCGCGGCGAACGCCGTGTTCAACCTCGCCCGGCAGGCGTACCTCACCGAGATCACGCCGCCGCTGCGGCGGGCGCGCGTGATGTCGACCCTCGCGGGGGTGCACCGCATCGGCCTGTTCCTGGGGCCGTTCGCGGGGGCCGCGATGATCGCGGCGACGTCGCTGCACGGCGCGTTCTGGCTGGGCACGGGCTCCGCGCTGGTCGCGGTGCTGGTCATCGCCCTGGTGCGGCCGGAGCCGCGGGCCGACGCCGCGCTGCCGCGCCCCGCCGGCGGTCCGCGGGTGTCCATCGCGGCGGTCGCGCGCGAGCACAGGCAGCTGTTCGCGACCCTCGGCGTCGCCATCCTGCTGGTGAGCGCCGTGCGCGGCGCGCGGCAGACGGTCATCCCGCTGTGGGGCGAGCACCTGGGCCTCGACGCCGAGGTGACGTCGCTCGTCTTCGGCGTCTCGGGCGCCCTGGACATGCTGCTGTTCTACCCGGCGGGCAAGGTGATGGACCGGTTCGGCCGGCTGTGGGTGGCCGTCCCGTCGATGCTCACGATGGCGGTGGGGCTGGCGGTGCTGCCGTTCGCGCACACCGCCGGCGCGCTCGCCGTGGTCGCCGCCCTGCTCGGCGTGGGCAACGGCATGGGCTCGGGGATCGTCATGACGCTGGGCGCCGACGTCGCACCCGCCGCGGTGCGGCCCACGTTCCTCAGCGTGTGGCGGCTGTTCCAGGACACGGGCGACGCGCTCGGGCCGCTGATCCTGTCGGCCGGGGCCGCCCTGGGCTCGCTCGCGGCCGGGGTGTGGGCCACCGCCACGCTGGGCGGCGCGTCCGCGGCCGCGCTCGCGCGCTGGGTGCCGCGGTACTCGTCGCTCGCGAACCTCGTGCCGCCCCGGCGCCGGCGGCCGTGACGTCCGTGCCTCACGCGCGCAGGTGCACGCCCAGCCCGCGGCGGCCGGGCTCCAGCGCGTCGTGGAGCTCGCCGCGCTCGTCGTAGTCCCCGCCGTCCTGGCTCCGGTACGCCAGCACCGGGCCGTCGGGCAGGGCGAGCAGCCGCTCGCGCAGGCCGGCCGAGACGGCGGCGTAGCCCGCGTCGTCGAGGCGGTTCGCGCCGAGCACCAGCACGGGCTCCGCCACCTGCATGCCGGTGTACCAGAAGGTGCCGTGCAGCAGGGGGAACAGCGTCTCGGCCAGGTCGCCGTGCAGCCCGCGCGGCCCGAGCCCCGTGCCCGCGCCGACCGTCACCACGGCCAGCGCGCGCCGGCCCGCCAGTCCGCCGTCGCCGTACCGCCGGGTGCGCCCGGTCGCCGCGTCGCGCACGCCGTACGCGTAGCCCTGCACCAGCACCCGGTCGAGCCACCCCTTGAGGATGGCGGGGACGCCCAGCCACCACAGGGGGAACTGCAGGACCACGGTGTCGGCCCAAGCCAGCTTGTCGTGCTCGGCCCGGATGTCCGGCGCGAGCTGCCCGCGGCGCAGGGCGCGCTCCGAGGCCCCCGCGACGTCGAGCCGGTCGTCCGCGGCGTCGCCGAAGTCGGCAGCCGTCACCACGGGGTCCCAGCCCATCGCGTACAGGTCGGACTGCACCACCTCGTGCCCGGCGTCCCGCAGCGCCCGGACCCCGTCGTCGCGCAGGTGCGCGGTGAGCGACCGCGGCTCGGGGTGGGCGAGCACCCACAGCACCCTCATCGGGTCGGTCGTCGCGTCCGTCCGGTCGTCCGTCCGATCGTCCGTCGCGTTCTCCGTCGCGTTCTCCGTCGGGTTCTCCATCAGGACCTCCATCGCTGCTCCGTCTCGGTACGAGGTTCTCGGGAAGGGCGGCGCCCGCCGCCCACCACGACCACGCTGCCGGTCCGCGCGCGCCTCCGGAAGTGGCCGGAGAGCCACCCTGTGCAAAGATCGAGCCATGACGACTCCGGCGAGCATCGCCACGGCCGCACCCGGTGCGCGTCCGCACCGCGTCACGGTCCTCGTGCGCGACGGCGTGATGCCGCTGGAGCTCGGCGCCGTGCACCAGCTGTTCGGCACGGCCCGGGGTCCGGGCGGCGAGCGGCTGTACGAGGTGCGCACGTGCGCCGCGGTGCCGGGCCGGGTCCGCTCGGACGCGGACTTCGCCCTCGACGTCCCGCACGGTCCGGAGGCGCTCGTCGACGCCGACACCGTGGTGGTGCCGGCCTCGCACGCGCTGGACGACACCGGCGCGCCCGACGAGGAGGGCGTGGCCCCGGGCCAGAGCTCCCTCGCGGAGCTGCTGGGGCAGGTCCGCCCGGACGCGCGGATCGCGTCGATCTGCACCGGGGCGTTCGCGCTCGCGCGCGCCGGCCTCCTCGACGGGCGCCGGGCGACGACGCACTGGATGTCGGCCGAGCGGTTCCGGCGCGCGTTCCCGGCGGTCGAGCTGGACCCGGACGTGCTGTTCACCGAGGACGGTCGGGTCTTCACGTCGGCCGGCGAGGCGGCCGGGATCGACCTGTGCCTGCACCTGATCCGCTCCGACCACGGCGCGGCGGTCGCGAACGACGTCGCACGCCGGACGGTCGTGCCGCCCTTCCGCGACGGCGGCCAGGCGCAGTTCGTGGACGCCCCCGTGCCCGAGCCGGCGGGGGACCACACCGGCACCGCGCGGTCGTGGGCGCTCGAGCACCTCGACGAGCCGCTCTCGCTGGACCGCCTCGCCCGGCAGTCGTCGATGAGCACCCGCACCTTCACCCGCCGGTTCCGCCGCGAGGTCGGTCTCTCGCCCGGGGAGTGGCTGCTGCAGCAGCGCCTCCTGCGGGCTCGTGACCTGCTGGAACGCTCCGACCTCCCCGTGGACGCCGTCGCCGGCCGCGCCGGGTTCGGCACGGGCGCGTCGCTGCGCCAGCACTTCGCGCGGGCGCTGGGGGTCTCGCCCGCCGCCTACCGCGCCACGTTCGGCCCCGGCCCGCGACATCAGAACGTTACGCAGGTCGTCCCGCGAGTTCCTTGACGGGGGAGGCCTCGGGCACCTACATCTGGTTGATGGAGGTCTTCGAGAAGTGGGAATCCGAGATCCGGGGGTACAGCCGCACGTATCCCACGGTGTTCGCCTCGGCGTCGAACGCGCGGCAGGTGGACGAGGCCGGCCGTAGCTACGTCGACTTCTTCGCCGGTGCGGGGGTGCTGAACTTCGGGCACAACAACCCGCGCATGAAACGGGCCATGATCGAGTTCCTCGAGGCCGACGGCGTCGCGCACAGCCTCGACATGGCGACCACCACCAAGCGGGACTTCATCTCGAAGTTCGTCTCCACGGTGCTCGAGCCGCGCGGCATGACGATGCGGCTGCAGTTCATGGGGCCGACGGGCAGCAACGCCGTCGAGGCGGCGCTCAAGCTCGCCCGCAAGGTCACCGGCCGGCGCGAGGTGGTCGCCTTCACGCACGGGTTCCACGGCATGACCCTCGGGTCGCTCGCGCTCACGGGCAACGACGTCTTCCGCCGGGCCGCGGGGGTGCCGTTGGAGAACGTGCACCGGTTGCCGTTCGAGACCGCCCCCGGGGGCGGTCTCGCGTCGCTCGAGGCGTACCGGGAACAGCTGGCCGACGTGTCGAGCGGGCTGCTTCCCCCCGCCGCGTTCGTCGTCGAGACGATCCAGGCCGAGGGCGGCGTCAACGTGGCCGGCGCCGAGTGGCTGCACGCCGTGCAGCGGCTCGCCCGCGACGTCGGGGCGCTGTTCGTCATCGACGAGATCCAGGTGGGCTGCGGCCGCACCGGCAGCTACTTCAGCTTCGACGGCATGGGGCTCGACCCCGACATCGTGTGCCTCGCCAAGGGGATCGGCGGCTACGGGACGCCCCTGGCGATGAACCTCAACCGGCCCGAGCTGGACGCGCACTGGGCTCCGGGCGAGCACACGGGCACCTTCCGCGGCCAGGGCCTGTCGTTCGTGGCCGGGCGCGAGGCGCTGACCTACTTCGACGACGACGAGCTCATGAACGAGGTGCACGCCAAGGCCGAGCGCATGGTGTCCGTGCTGGACGGCCTCGCCGCCGAGGTCCCCGACCGCGGGTCCGCCGGGAAGGATCGCCGCTTCGCCGTGCGCGGCCGCGGGATGATCCAGGGCCTCGACGTGGTCGACGGCGCGTTCGCGAAGGCTGTCGCGGCGGAGTGCTTCGCCCGCGGGCTGCTCATCGGGCCGTGCGGCAGCGGCGGCCGCGTGCTCAAGCTCATCCCGCCCCTGACCATTCCCGACGACGACCTCGACGAGGGCCTGGAGATCCTCGCGGGGGCGGTGCGCGACACCCTCTAGCGCCCTCGAGCAACCTTGCCGGGGCGCGTGACAGCAGAAGGAGGCCGGCATGCGGCAGCGCGACGACATGACGTTCCCGTTCGAGGAGTACGCGAGACGCCTCGGCGACCTGCGCCGCCGCATGGCGGAGCGGATGCTGGACGCGGTGGTCATCACCGACCCCGAGAACCTCATGTACCTCACGGACTACCAGACCACGGGGTACTCCTTCTTCCAGGCGCTGGTGGTGCCGCTCGAGGACGAGCCGTTCATGATCACCCGTGCCATGGAGGAGTCGAACGTCCACGCGCGCACGTGGGTGGAGCTGACCCGCCCCTACCCGGACACCGGCGACGCGATCCAGAGCCTCGTGCAGTCCCTGCGCGAGTTCGGGCTCGACACCAAGGACGTCGGGTACGAGCGCAACAGCTACTACTTCCCGGCCTACCACCAGGACTACATCCACAACTCGTTCACCGACGGCCGCCTGCTCGACTGCTTCGGCATCGTGGAGGAGGGGCGCGTGACCAAGTCCGACGCCGAGATCGCGGTCATGCGGCGGGCCGCGCGCGCCACGGAGGTCGGGATGGCGGCGGGCATCGAGGCGGTCGCCGCCGGCGTGACCGAGAACGAGATCGCGGCGGAGATCGCGTCGGCGATGTTCCGCTCCGGCGGCGAGTTCCCCGCGGTGATGCCGTACGTCACCTCGGGGCCGCGGAGCATGATCGGCCACGCGACCTGGGAGGGTCGCACCGTGCGGCCGGGGGAGCACGTCTTCCTCGAGGTGGGCGGCTGCTTCCGGCGGTACCACACCGCGATGATGCGCACCGTGGTGCTCGACGACCTCTCGCGCAGCATGCTGGTGGCGCAGGAGCGGATGAAGCTGGCGCTCGCGGAGGTCAAGGCGGCCATCCGGCCCGGGCTCACCGTGTCCGACGCCGACAACATCGTGCGGAACATCATCTCGGACAACGGCGTCGGGGCGCGGCTGGTGACCCGGTCGGGGTACTCGATCGGCATCGCGTTCCCACCCAGCTGGGACGAGGGCTACATCGTCAGCCTCAACCAGGGCGACCCGCGCGTGCTGCGCGAGGGGATGACGTTCCACATCATCCCGTGGATGTGGGGGGTCGACGGCGACAAGACCGTCGGCATCTCCGACACGGTGCGGGTGACCGCCGACGGGTGCGAGTCGTTCTTCACCCTGGGCGAGGACTTCACCTGCAAGCCCGAGCACGCCGCCGCGGATGGCGGACGGATCGGCGGCGAACCGTCGGACGGCGGTTCCCTCGCGCTCGTGCCGGGCCCGGCCACCGACGGCATGGACGCGACGGAGGAGGAGACCGCATGACGATGCTGATCGCGACGGACCCGAGCACGGGCGAGACGGTCCGCGAGGTCCCGGCGGCGACGCCGGGGGAGGTGGACGCCACCCTGGCGGCCGCCGAGGCGGCGCGGGCCGCGTGGCGGGACCGTGGGGTCGACGGGCGCGCCGAGGTGCTGCACGCGGTGGCGGCCGACCTGCGCGCCCGTGCCGACGAGCTGGCCCCCCTGATGACGCAGGAGATGGGCAAGCCGATCACCGAGGCGCTCGGCGAGGTCGAGAAGGCGGCCTGGTGCGCCGAGCACTACGCCGAGCACGCGGCGGCGTACCTGGCAGCGGAGGAGATCGCCTCCGACGCGACGCGCAGCTACGTGCAGCACCTGCCGCTGGGCACGGTGCTCGGCGTCCTGCCGTGGAACGCGCCCTTCTGGCTGGCCCTGCGCTTCGCGGCGCCGGCTCTCATGGCGGGCAACACGGGCGTGCTCAAGCACGACCCGCACGTGCCCGGCTGCGCGGAGGCGATCGGCGAGGTCTTCGCGCGGGCGCTGTCGGCGTCGGGCGCGCCGCGGGGGGTGTTCCTCAACCTGCCGCTGGAGACCGCGGACGTCGCCGCCGTCATCCGCGACCCGCGCGTGCAGGCGGTGTCGTTCACCGGGTCGTCGCGCGGCGGCGCGGCGGTGGCGAGCGTCGCGGCGGCCGAGATCAAGCCCGCCGTGCTGGAGCTCGGCGGCTCCGACCCGTGCGTCGTGCTCGCCGACGCCGACCTGGACGCCGCGGCCGACACCATCGCCCTGTCGCGGATCATCAACGCCGGCCAGTCGTGCATCGCCGCGAAGCGGGTCATCGTGGAGGACGCCGTGCACGGCGCCCTGGTCGACCGGCTCCGGGACCGCCTCGCCGCGCTGAAGGTCGGCGACCCGCGCGACCCCGCCACGCAGGTGGGGCCGATCGCCCGTGCCGACCTGCGCGAGAACCTGCACCGCCAGGTCACCCGCACGGTGCAGGCGGGGGCGCGGCTGCTGCTCGGCGGCGAGCTGCCCGACGGCCCGGGCTGGTTCTACCCGCCCGCGCTGCTCGACGACGTCACCGACGACATGACCGCCGCCTGCGAGGAGACGTTCGGCCCGGTCATGGCGGTGATGCGGGCGGCGGACGCCGACGAGGCGCTCGAGACGGCGAACCGCACCGAGTACGGCCTCGCGGCGAGCGTCTGGACGACGCCCGAGCGTGGCGAGGCGATGGCCCCCCATATCGCTGCCGGGCAGGTCTCGGTGAACGGCATCGTCAAGACCGACCCCCGGCTGCCGAGCGGCGGGGTGAAGCGCTCCGGCTACGGGCGCGAGCTCGGCCCGCACGGCATCAAGGAGTTCGTCAACGTGCAGCAGGTGTGGGTCGGGAAAAACCCAAGAGGGGAAGCTGGCGGGGGGAGCAAGGCAACACACTAAGCCACCCCTTGTAAAGCGGGGGTGGGGGGGGGGGTTTTCGCCCCTT
>NZ_JBHVSQ010000018.1:20765-71048 GCF_042885055.1 Isoptericola sp. NPDC058082
CTCGACCAGCGCAAGCGCGCCGCCCCCCTCCCCCCCGACCGGTCACCGCGTCAGTCCACCGTGGCGAAGCTGGGGTGCGGCGGCTGGTTGTACGCCGTGTTCTGCCACGCGACGGCCAGCCGGTACTGCCGGTCCTCCATGAGGGACGGGTGGGCGATGTCGGTCGGGATGTCCGTGGAGTAGATCCGCAGCGCGCTGGAGTCGGTCGTGCGGAAGACGACCTCCTCGCGCCAGTCGCCGAGGATGTCGGCCTGGAGCGCCGGCGTCGCCTTGGTGCCGTTGTTCGACGCGACCCCCTCGCCCGTGAGGAGGCGGGTGTCGCCGCTCGCGCCGTACTTGTCGATGTGGGTGTCGTCCAGCAGCTCGCGCTGCCCGTCGCCGTCCCACCAGATCACGAAGTTGGTGGAGCCGGGCTTACGACCCACCTCGGAGCCGTCCGTCGCGCTGCGCAGGCCGGAGACCTTGGACGACCACACCTCCGCCCCGGGGTTGTCGGCGGTGATGTCCGCGGCCACGCCGCGGCCGTTGTCGGAGCCGGCGGCCGGCGCGCTGGAGAGGATCCTGCCGGTGGCGGCGTCGGCCACCCAGTGCGCCGGGTCGCTGCCCGACTCCGAGGGCTTGAACACCTCGAGCCCGGGGTTCGACGGCACCAGGTCGCTCACGTGGTACGCGTCGCCGTGGTGGGTGCCGTTCTGCCACAGCCCGTACCCGTTGTCGTCGATCGCCATCGAGCCGTAGAGGATCTCGTCGCGACCGTCGTCGTCCACGTCGGCGATCGACAGCTGGTGGTTGCCGCGGCCCGTCCAGTCGGGCCCGTTGGTCGACGAGCTCGAGTCGAACGTCCAGCGGCGGGTGAGCGCGCCGTCGCGGAAGTCCCACGCGGACACGGCGGTCTTGGCGTAGTAGCCGCGCCCCATGACGATGCTCGGCCGGGACCCGTCGAGGTAGGCGGTGCCCGCGAGGAAGCGGTCCACCCGGTTGCCGTACGTGTCGCCCCAGTCGCCGACGTTGCCGCGGGCGGGGCGGAAGTCGACGGTGTCGAGCTCGGCGCCGTCGGTGCCCCGGAAGACCGACAGGAACTCGGGGCCGCTGAGCACGTAGCCGCTCGAGTTGCGGTGGTCGGCGGAGGCGTCGCCGATCACCTGGCCCGTGCCGGAGACGGTGCCGTCGCCGGTCTTCACCGCGACCTCCGCGGCACCGTCGCCGTCGTAGTCGTACACCTGGAACTGCGTGTAGTGCGCCCCGGCGCGGATGTTGCGGCCGAGGTCGACGCGCCACAGCCGTTCGCCGTCGAGCTCGTACGCGTCGAGGTAGACGTTGCCCGTGACGCCGGACTGCGAGTTGTCCTTGGCGTTGCTCGGGTCCCACTTGAGGACGATCTCGTACTCGCCGTCGCCGTCGAGGTCGCCCACCGAGGCGTCGTTCGCGGAGTAGGTGTAGCCGCTGCCGGCGGGTGGGACGTCGAGCGGGACGTCGAGCGAGCTCGCCTGCGCGCCCGCCACGGGCGCGAGGGTCAGGGACTCGCCGGCGACCTGTCCGGCGGCTCCCTCGGCGGACGGGTCGTCGGACCGTGCGGCCGCGGCGCGCGCCGCTCCGTCGCCGACGGCGACCACGGCGTAGCGGGCGTCGGCGGGGGCGCCGCGGTCGAGGAACGACGTCGCGCCGGTGACGGCCGGCCCGGGCACCCGGACGCCGTCGCGGTAGACGTGGAACGCGGCGTCGTCACGGTCGGCCGCCAGGAGGCGCCAGCTCACGCGGTTGCCGTCGGCGGTGGGCGTGCTGATCACCGCCCGGCCGCCGGGGGACGCGTCGGCGGACGCGGTCGGCGTCGTGGGCGCCGCGGCGGACGGCGCGTCCCCGGCGGCGAGGGCGGGGGCGGCGAGGGCGAGCGCGCACAGCGCTCCTACCGCGGCCGTGAGGGTGGTGGTGACTGCGGTCGTGCGGAGTGTCGGCAGCATCATTGCTCCGTTCCGGTTGAGACGATTCACACCGTTCGCGACCGAGGCTGCCAGAAACCGGTTGCCCACGTCACCCCCGGGTCTCACCAGATGGGATGCGGTGACGACGGGGCCTCAGGGCTTGGGGATGCTGGTGACCGTCGTGAGCAGGAAGACCGAGTCGTCGAGCGCGCTGACGGCGTGCCGCTCGTGCGTCAGCACGCGCAGCTGCCCGGCGCGGACCTCGTCGTCCCCGTCGAGCGCGGTCACGCGCACGCGCCCGTGCAGCACCAGGACGGACGCGGCCGGCGGGGAGTTGTGCTCGCCCAGCTCGATCCCCTCGACCAGCGCCAGGATCGTCTGTCGCAGCGGGCCGTCGTGCACGACGACCTCGGCGCTGCGTCCGTTCTCGGCCGCGCGGGCCTTGTCGAGGTGGGTCGTGGTGAGGTCGTCCAGGTCGGCCATCAGGGGCTCCGTCCGTCGGTCGGCACGCGGACCGCGTCGTCGTGGCCCGCCGACCTCACCGTACCCGGGGAGCGCGGTCAGCCGCCGCCCGTCCAGAGCACCTCGGCGATCATGTCGCCGGCCCCGTCGCCGCCGGCGAACAGGCTGATCAGGTGCTCTCCGGCCGGGCCCGACAGCCGCACCCGCCACCAGCCGTCCCCGAGCTCTGCGGCCGAGGCCTCGACCGCGCCCTCGACGGTGCGGACCGCGTCCCCCTCGACCTCCGTCACCGTGAGCTCGACGTCACCGTCGAGGGGGACGTGCACGAACAGCTCGGTGGCGTCGCCCACCGCCGGCGGGTGCTCGTCGAACCCGTCGGCGCAGCCCTGGTCGGCGCAGAAGGTGAACGGGTGGAGCAGCAGCGCCCGGTCGCCGTACCGCACCTCGAACGGCCGCGGCTGCACGATCCCCTCGGCGTCCGGGGGCCACCGTCCGTGCGTCGCCGTCGCGGTGGGGGACGGGACTCCCGACGGCGGCGCGCGGGGCGCCCCGCCCGGCGCGCACGCCACGAGCGCGCCCGTCAGCACGGCGGTGGCCAGTGCGACGAGCGCCAGGGTCCTCGGTGCAGTGCTCCTCATGTCCTCCCCGTGTCGCGACGGCACGCGACCTTGCGGCGCGGGGCGGTGACGACCTCAGACGTGGGCGGTCGTGAGCCCCAGCCGGGCGAACGCCTCCGCGACGCCGCCGCGTGCCGGGCCCGGCACGACGAGGTCCGCCTCGGCGAGCACCGCCTGCGGCGCGCCCTCGACGGCGACGGCCGTGCCCGCGTACTGGAGCATCTCGACGTCGTTGTACCCGTCGCCGACGCCGACGGCCTGCGCGGCGGTGAGCCCCAGGTGCTCCATCACGGCGGCCATCCCGACGGCCTTGTGCACCCCGGCCAGGTGGATCTCCCCGGCGTTGTCGCCCGTGTCCGCGTAGGACGAGGGGAGGATGCCGACCTCGGGGCCGAGCTCGGCGCGCAGCGCCGCGATCGGCACGCGGGAGTCGAAGTAGCTGATCTTCGCGTACCGGACGCCCGCGAGGTCGCCGGGCATCCGCAGCACGTCGAGGATCTCGTGGGGTGCCGCGTCCCCGCGGACCGCGAGCCGGGCGTCGAGCCCGACGGGGCCGTACACGGCCTCCGGCGCCTCCAGCAGGTACGCGACGTCGTGGGCGTCGAGCACGTGCCGCACGCGCGTCGCGAGGTCGTCGGGGAAGCGGAGGTCGGCCACGACCTCGCCGTCGAGCCGGACGAACGCCCCCGCCGTCGCCACGACGCCGTCGAACCCTGCCGCGAGGAGCGACGGCGGCAGCATCGACTCCGGGCGGCCCGTGCACAGCAGCACCCGGTGGCCGGCGCGCCGTGCGGCGCGCACGGCCTCCTCGTGCGCGGGCGGCACCGTGCCGTGGTCCGCGTAGGTGCCGTCCACGTCCAGGAACGCCACGCGCGCCCCGTCACTCTTCGAACCCGACACGGGTGCAGTCCTCCAGGCATTCGGCGTCGTCGTGGGCACCGTCGAGCCTAACCGCGGCGTGGGTGCCCCGTGGTTGGCTGGCGACGTGACGACGAGCACCGAGCGCGCCCGGACCTGGTCGATGATCCACGCGGAACGTGCGACGCTCGCCGACGAGCTCGGAGGGCTCGACGACGCGGCGTGGGCCGCGCCGTCGCTGTGCGGGGAGTGGTCCGTGCAGGACGTCGTCGCCCACCTCACGGCGGGCGCGAGCACCGGCCGGTGGGCGTGGCTGCGCAGCATCGCCGGGGCGCGCTTCGACGCCGGCGTGCACAACGACCGCCGGCTGGCGGAGCACCGGGGCGCCACGCCGGCCGAGACGCTCGCACGGTTCCGCGCCGTCACGACCAGCACCGTCGCGCCGAGCGGGCACACGGCCGCGTGGCTGGGCGAGGTCGTGGTGCACGGCCAGGACGTGCGCACGCCGCTCGGCCTGCCGCGCGCTCCGTCCCTCGCCGCGACCACCGCGGTGGCCCGCTTCTTCGTGGGCAGGGACTTCACGGTCCCGGGCCGGTCCGTGGCGCGCGGGCTGCGGCTCGAGGCGACCGACGGGCCGTTCGCGCACGGCGACGGACCGGTGGTCCGCGGCACCACCCTGGCGCTCGTGATGGCGCTGGCGGGCCGGCCGGCGTTCTGCGACCAGCTGACGGGCGAGGGGTTGCCGCGGGTGCGCGAGCGGGTCTAGGCGCCCGGGTCCTCGGCGCCCGCCCCGGCGTAGAGGGCGGCGAACTCCCCCGAGGGCGGGATCGGGGTGACGACGTCGACGAGCGCGCCGTCGGGCCCGGCCACGATGAAGTGCCGCTGGCCGAACTCCTCGTCGCGCAGCGGCAGCAGCACGTCGTGCCCGCCCGTCGCGAGGACGCGGGCGTGCACGGCGTCGACGTCGTCCACCTCGACGGTGACGAGCACGCCCGCCGCTCGCGTGCCGCGGGCCCGCTCGGGGACGGTCCCGTGGTCCGCGTCGACGACGGCGAGCTCCGCAGCGCCGGAGCGCAGGCTGACGTACCAGTCCGAGGAGAACGTCGGGGTCATCCCCAGCAGGTCGGCGTAGAAGCGCGCGGCGCTCGGGACGTCCGAGACGGCGAGGACGGGGTACAGGCTGGTGATCATGACGACTCCCGGGGCAGATACATACGACGTGTACGTATCTATACATTCACGGTGTCGGTAACCTGTCAACCATGCCGAGGAGATCGAGGGCAGAGAGCGAGGCGACGGCGGCCGCGATCCTCGCCGCCGCGCGCGGGCTGTACGCGGCGCGGGGGTACGCCGCCGTGGCCGTCGAGGAGGTCGCCGCCGCGTGCGGCGTCACCCGCGGCGCCGTCTACCACCACTACGGCAGCCGCGCCGGGCTGTTCGCCGCCGTGCACGCGGACGTGACCCGCGGCGTCGGCGCCGAGATCGAGCGCGCGACCGACGGTCTGAGCGACCCGTGGGAGAGCCTCGAGGCGGGCTGCCGCGCGTTCCTCGCGGCGGTCGTCGCCGACGACGCGCGGCAGGTCGTGCTGGTCGACGGGCCCGCCGTGCTCGGGTGGGCGCGCTGGCGCGAGGACGACGCCGCCAGCTCGGGACGGCTGCTGGACGAGGTGCTCGGCGAGCTCGCGGACGCCGGCCGCGTGCGCGCCCCCGAGGTCCCCGCCACGTCGGCCCTGCTGTCCGGGGCCATGAACGAGGCGGCCCTGTGGGTGGCCGCCTCGCCCGACCGCCACCGCGCCCTCGACCAGGCGTGGGCGGCGCTGCGCCGCCTGCTGCGGGGGATCGAGGACTGAGGGATCGGGACGGTCAGCGCCGCGTCACGTGACCGCGCCGAGCTGCCAGGGCACGAACTCGTCGGCCCCCAGGTCGAGCTCCTCCGAGACGGTCTGCTCGCCGGACGCGACGGCGAGGATCTTCTCGAACAGCTCCTCGCCCACCTCCTCGACGGTCAGCCCGGTCTCGACGATCCGGCCGGCGTCGAGGTCCATGTCCTCGCTCATGCGGCGGTAGGTGTCGGAGTTGGTCGCGACCTTGATCGACGGGGACGGCTTGCAGCCCAGCACCGACCCCCGGCCGGTCGTGAAGACGACGACGTTCGCGCCGCCCGCGACGATGCCGGTCACGGACACCGGGTCGTACCCGGGGGTGTCCATGAAGGTCATGCCGCGCTCGGTGACGGGTTCGGCGTACTCGTGCACGGCGACGAGGTCGGCGGTGCCGGCCTTGGCGACCGCGCCGAGCGACTTCTCGAGGATGGTCGTCAGCCCGCCCGCCTTGTTGCCGGGCGACGGGTTGTTGTCGAGGGTGCCGCCCCCGGCCGCCGCGTAGCCCTGCCACCAGTCGAGGCGGTCGAGCAGCCGCTGGCCCACCTCGCGCGAGACGGCGCGGCGCAGCAGCAGGTGCTCCGCGCCGAACACCTCGGGCGTCTCGGCGAGGATCGACGTGCCGCCCTGCGCGACGAGCAGGTCGGAGGCGTGGCCGAGCGCCGGGTTGGCCGTGATCCCGGAGAAGCCGTCGGAGCCGCCGCAGTTGAGCCCCAGCACCAGCTCCGAGGCCGGTGCCTCCTCGCGCCGCAGCGCGTCGATCGCGGGCAGCATCTCGGTGACGGCGGCGACTCCGGCGCGCACGGTGGCACGGATGCCGCCGGTGTCCTGGATCGTCAGCGTGCGCACGGGCAGGTCCGCGCGCAGCTCCAGACCGTCGAGCACGGAGGCGGCGGGCAGCATCTCGCACCCGAGCCCGACGACCAGCAGCCCGGCCATGTTCGCGTGCGACGCGTACCCGCGCAGCGTGCGCAGAGTGACCTGCGCGCCCTCCGACGTCGGGACCAGGCCGCAGCCGGTGTCGTGCGTGAGTGCGACGACGCCGTCGACGTGGGGATAGGCGTCGAGCACCGGACCGCGGAACTGGTCGGCGATCATCCGGGCGGTCGAGGCCGAGCAGTTCACCGACGTGAGGATGCCGACGTAGTTGCGGGTGCCCCAGCGGCCGTCCGAGCGGCGGTAGCCCTGGAACGTGCGGCGCGTCGTGGGCTCGGGGAGCGTGGTGCGCGCGGTGCCGAACTCGTACTCGCGGGCGCCGTCGTCCATGCCCAGGTTGTGCGTGTGCACGTGGTCGCCCGGCGCGACGTCCTTCTTCGCCCGGCCGATGGACTGCCCGTACTTGCGCACCTCCGTGCCCGCCGCGACGGGGCGGACGCCGAGCTTGTGGCCCCGCGGCAGGGTCGATCGGGTGGTCGCCTCGGCGCCGTCGGGCAGGCGCACGGTGGTGCCGGCGGGCACCTGGCGCGTCGTGACGGCGACGTCGTCGGCCGGGCGCAGCAGCAGCGCGACGTCGGCGAGGTCGACGACACCGGGCAGGGGCGGCTCGGCCACCGCGCCGGGCGCGGGGGTGGCCGCGAGCGGCAGCAGCGGGTGGTGCGGGGCGGTGCTCATCGGATCGCGACCTCGGGATCTGTGGTGGAGGGGAGGGGGGCTGCGGTGCCAGGGGGGGCGGGGGTGGCGGGTGCCGCGGGTGCGGTGGACGCGCGCACCACGAGCTCGACGGGCAGGCGGCGGTGCTCGGGCGCGATCCGCTCCGTCGGCCCCAAGCCGCCGGCCAGCAGGTCGACCGCGACGCGTCCGGCGCTGGCCAGGGGCACGGCGACGGTGGTCAGGGAGGGTGTCACGAGCGACGCGGCGGCGACGTCGTCGAAGCCGACGACCGACACGTCGGTGGGCGTGGCCACCCCGCGCGCGTGCAGCCGGGCCAGGACGCCGAGCGCGACGAGGTCGTTGAAGCACAGGACCGCCGTGGCGCCGGCGGCGAGCGCGAGGTCCGCGGCCTGGACGCCGCCCCCGTGCGTGGGCCGGAAGCTGCCGAGGTCGAGCACCGCGTCGCCGGTCGTGCCCGTCGAGAGCGTGGCCAGCGCCGCCCGGCGCTCGGCGTCCGACCACGAGGTGCGCGGGCCGCCGGCGTAGGCGACGACGTCGTGCCCGAGGGCACGCAGGTGGTCCAGCGCCTGGCGCACCCCGTCGGCGATGTCGAAGGAGACCGAGGGGGTGTCGGGCGCCTCGCGGTTGACGAGCGCGACCGGCCCGCCCGCCGACGCCAGGAGCGGGCCGAGGCGGTCGTGCGGCAGACGGGGGGAGCAGAGCACGAGGCCGTCCACCCGGTCGCCGAGCCGGGTGATGACGTCGGGCTCGACGGTGACGTCCTCGTCGGTGTCGGCGACGAGGACCTCGCGGCCCGTCTCCCGCGCCCGCGCCTGCACGCCCTTGGCGACCGCGGCGAAGAACGGGTTGGCGAGGTCCGGCACGACCAGGCCGACCGTGCCGGTGCTCCCGGTGGTCAGCGCGCGGGCCGCGGGGTGGGGCCGGTAGCCGAGCGACTCCGCGGCCCGGGCCACCTGTGCACGGTTGGCCGCCGACACGTGCGGTGCGTCGCTCATCGCGCGCGACGCGGTGGCGATCGAGACGCCCGCCGCGCGGGCGACGTCGCGGAGCGTGACCACGCGGTCCTCCCGGAGGTTCGACGGTACTGGAACCGGTTCCAGCGTGTTCCACACCCTACCCGGTGGGCGGGGCGCTGCGGAACGGGGGCGGGCCCCGGCGGGCTCGGCCGCCGGTCGCCGGAACGGGGGTCAGGCCGGGTCGGCGTCGAGCCAGCGGAACCACGGGTCGGGGACGTCCTCGTCCAGGCGGCGCACCTCGTCGTCCGCGAGCACGCCGGCGGTGAGGAGCCCCGTGGCGACGAGCCGGGCGACCGCACCCGCGCCCGGCGGGTTGAAGTGCGTGTCGTCGCGGCGCCCGTCGTCGGCGTGGAAGAAGAAGTGCAGGGTCCGCTCCGGGCCGAGCTCGTCCCACAGGGCGAGGGAGTCGCGCTGGACGTCCACCAGCGGCACGTCCTCGCGCGCGGCGAGGGCGCGCATCGCGTCGGGATACTCGCCGTGGGCGGGCACGGCCCGGCCCGCGTCGTCGAACCGGCGCCGCTCGACCGACGTCGCGAGCACGGGCCGCGCGCCCGCGGCGCGCGCGACGTCGACGAACCGGGCGAGGTGATCGGTGTACGACGTCCACGGCTCGGTGTGCCGCTCGGGGTCCTCGACCTTCGCGTCGTTGTGGCCGAACTGGATCACCAGGACGTCGCCCGCCCGCAGGTCGCGGGCCACGGCGTCGAGCCGGCCCTGGGCGACGAAACTGCGGGTGCTGCGGCCGTTGCGCGCGTGGTTGGCGACGGCGACGGCGTCGTCGAGGTAGTACGGCAGGGCCATCCCCCATCCGGTCTCGGGGGCGGCGGCACGGCTCTTCGGGCCGGCGGTGGAGTCGCCGGCGAGGTGGACGGTGCGGGTCATGCGGGTCCTCCGGGGTGGGCTGGGGCGGAGCGGGCAAGCGCTTGCCGGTCACCCTAGCGGGGGTGCGACGCGACGAGATCGCGTGCGTCCGCGCACGTCCAGGGCGTAGCGTCGGCGCCGAGCGACCGAACAGCGCCACCGACAGGCGCACCCACCCGGAGGAGTCAGCGATGCCCCGTCCGCCGTTCCCGGCCCCCGTGCTCGACATGCTGCGCCGCCCTCAGCCCGCCGTCATGGCGGTCTCCCGCGCCGACGGCAGCCCGGTCACCGCGGCCACCTGGTACGTCCTCGACGAGGACGGCGACGGCGCCGGGCGCCTGCTGCTGAACTTCGAGGACGGGCGCAAGCGCCTGGAGCACCTGCGGGCGAACCCGCAGGTGAGCCTCACCGTGCTGGGCGACAGCTGGTACACGCACGTCACGCTGCTCGGGAGCGTCGCCGAGTGGCGCGACGACGTCGACCTGACCGACATCGACCGTCTCTCGCGGCACTACGGCGGAGACCCGTACCCGGTGCGCGACCGCGCCCGGGTCACGGCGCTGGTCGAGGTCGACCGCTGGACGGCGTGGGGCGCCCTGGGCGACGCGCGCTGAGGGAGGCGTCATGCGACTCGGGTTCCCTCGGACGGCTGGCGCGGACCCGCGCCTCGTCGCCGTCACGCCTGACGCCGCCCGTCGCCTCGTCGACCTCGGCCACGACGTGGTCGTCGAGCCCGGGGTCGGGGACGGCGCACGGTTGCCCGCGCACGACTACGTGGCGGCGGGCGCCCGCGTCGCCGACCGCGCGGACGTGTGGGCGGCCGACGTCGTGGTCACCCTGCACCCGCCGGGCCTCGCGGAGCTCGACCTGATGCGGCCGGGCGCGACGCTGGTCGCCCAGCTCGCCCCGGCGACCGGTCCGGACCTGCTGGCGGCGCTCGCCGCCCGCGGCGTGACGGCGCTGGCCCTCGACGCGGTGCCCCGGATCTCGCGCGCCCAGGCGCTCGACGTGCTGTCCGCGCTGTCCAACGTGGCGGGCTACCGCGCGGTGGTCGAGGCGGCCGAGGAGTTCGGCGGCATGTTCACCGGCCAGGTGACGGCCGCGGGCAGCACGCCGCCCGCGCGGGTGTTCGTCATCGGCGCCGGTGTGGCGGGGCTGGCGGCGATCGGCACCGCCGTGAGCCTGGGCGCCGAGGTGCACGCCTTCGACGTGCGGCCCGAGGCGGCCGAGCAGATCGAGTCGCTCGGCGCCCGCGTCGTGCGCGCGGACGACGCCGTGCAGCAGGTCAGCGCGGACGGGTACGCGAGCGCGCAGAGCGCCGACCAGGAGGCGGCCGCCCTGCGCGCGTACGCGGAGCAGTCCGCGCAGGCGGACGTCGTCGTCACGACCGCCCTCGTGCGCGGCACGGCGCCGACGACGATCACGCGCGCGATGCTCGACGCGATGCGCCCCGGGTCGGTGGTCGTGGACCTGGCCGCGCCCGGCGGCGGCAACTGCGAGGACACGGTGCCGGGGCAGCGGGTGGTCACCGGCCGCGGCGTCGTCGTGCTCGGGTACACCGACCTGGCCGCACGCCTGCCGCAGCACAGCTCGCGGCTGCTCGGCACGGTGGTGGTCAACCTGCTCACGCTCCTGACGCCGGGCAAGGACGGGCGCCTCGTCCTCGACCTCGACGACCCCGTGCTCCGCGGGATGACCGTGACGCACGAGGGCCAGGTGACCTGGCCGCCCCCGCCCGTCGCGGTGTCCGCGGCACCCCCGCCCGTCGCCGAGACCACGGCGCCGCAGCCGGCCGCCGTCGACCCCGAGGCGGAGCGCCGTCGCCGCGCGGCACGCCGCACGGTGCTGGGCGCCCTCGGCGCCGTCGCCGCGGGCCTGCTGATCGCCGTCTCGCCGCCGGACGCCGTCGGGCACTACACGGTGTTCGCGCTCGCGGTGGTGGTCGGCTTCTACGTGATCTCGAACGTCACGCACGCCCTGCACACGCCGCTCATGGCCCAGACCAACGCGATCAGCGGCATCATCATGGTCGGCGCGCTGCTGCAGATCGGCGACTCCTCGCCCCTGGTCACGACGCTCGCCGTCGTGGCCGCGGCGCTCGCGAGCGTCAACGTGTTCGGCGGGTTCCTCGTGACGAACCGGATGCTGGGCATGTTCCGGCGGGAGGCGCCATGACGGTGACGTCGGTCGCGCAGGCCGCGTACGTGATCGCGGCGCTGCTGTTCGTGCTGTCGCTGGCGGGGCTGTCGGCACAGGAGTCCGCGCGGCGCGGCACGGTGCTCGGGATGCTCGGCATGGGGCTCGCGATCGTCGCCACCGTCGCGCTGGCGCTCGACCGGTCGCAGCGCCCGTGGCCCGTGACGGCCGGCCTGATCCTGCTGGTGCTGGTCGTGGGCGCTGCGGTGGGGTCGTGGCGGGCCCGGCGCGTCGAGATGACGCAGATGCCGGAGCTCATCGCGCTGCTGCACTCGTTCGTCGGGCTGTCGGCCGTGCTGGTCGGGTACGGCTCCTTCCTCGCCGAGCCCGCGGGTGCGGCGGCCGCGGGCGGCGACACCGTGCACCGCGTCGAGGTGTTCCTCGGCGTGCTCATCGGCGCGGTGACGTTCACGGGGTCGGTCGTGGCGTTCGGCAAGCTGTCGGGACGGCTGCCCTCGGCGCCGCTGACGCTGCCCGGCCGGCACGCGCTCAACCTGCTGGCGCTGGTCGCGTCCGCCGGCCTGCTGGCCTGGTTCGTCACCGCCGACGACGTGGGGTCCGCGCTCCTGCCCCTGCTGCTCATGACGCTCGTCGCGCTCGCGCTCGGGTGGCACCTCGTCGCCGCGATCGGCGGCGGGGACATGCCGGTCGTGGTGTCGATGCTCAACTCGTACTCCGGCTGGGCCGCCGCGGCGGCCGGGTTCACCCTCGGCAACGACCTGCTCATCATCACCGGCGCCCTGGTCGGGGCCTCCGGCGCGATCCTCAGCTACCTCATGTGCCAGGCGATGAACCGGTCGTTCTGGTCCGTCGTGCTCGGCGGCTTCGGCGCGGGCACGACGGGCGGCCCCGGCGGCAGCACGCAAGAGGCGGGGGAGGTGCGTGAGACGTCGCCCGACGAGGTGGCCGCGCTGCTCACCGCGGCGCGGTCGGTCGTCGTCGTGCCCGGGTACGGGATGGCGGTGGCCAAGGCGCAGCACCCGGTGGCGGACCTCGCCGAGCGGCTGCGGGCGCGCGGCGTGACCGTCCGGTTCGGCGTGCACCCCGTGGCGGGGCGGCTGCCCGGCCACATGAACGTGCTGCTGGCGGAGGCGCGCGTGCCCTACGACGTCGTCCTCGAGATGGACGAGGTCAACCCGGACCTGCCCGGCACCGACGTCGTGCTCGTCATCGGCGCCAACGACACCGTGAACCCGGCGGCGCAGGACGACCCGTCGTCACCCATCGCGGGCATGCCCGTCATCGAGGCGTGGAAGGCGCGCGACGTCGTGGTCTTCAAGCGGTCGCTCGCGACCGGCTACGCGGGCGTGCAGAACCCGCTGTTCTTCCGGGAGAACACCCGGATGCTCTTCGGCGACGCCAGGGAGCAGGTGGACAAGATCGTCCAGGCTCTCTGACGCCGCCGAGGAGGGGGAGCGCTCAGGTGCTCAGAGGCGGGAGTCCGCCTGCGACTCGTAGACCGCCGCGTCCAGGACGCCGTCGGCGTGCAGGTACGACGGCGAGTCGGGGACCGGCGTCGCGTCGATCGTGCTGGCGTCGGCGGGCACGCCGTCCAGGCTGGGCATGACCGAGGCGAGCTCGGGGCGCCACTTGGTGAACCGGAACGGGAAGCACTGCTCGAGCAGGTCGACCATCGCGGAGGCGGCGGTCGAGGCGCCCGGCGAGGCGCCCAGCAGGCCGGCGATGGAGCCCTCGGCGCCCGTGACGATCTCGGTGCCGAACTGGAGCACGCCCTTGCCGTCGGCGTCGCGCTTGATGACCTGCACGCGCTGCCCCGCCGTCAGCTTCTCCCAGTCCTTGGGGTGGGCGGTCGGCATGAACTGCTGGAGCGCCTGGAACTTCGTCTCGGGCGCGGCCATGAGCTGTCCGACGAGGTACTGCGTGAGGTCGAGGTTCTTGAGGCCGGCGCCGAGCATCGACGTCACGTTGTTGGCGCGCAGCGACGTGATCAGGCCCAGGTACTTGCCCTTCTTGAGGTACTTGGGGCTGAAGCCGGCGTAGGGGCCGAACATGAGGTAGGTCCGGCCGTCGACCACGCGGGTGTCGAGGTGGGGCACGGACATCGGCGGGGCGCCGACGTCGGCCTTGCCGTACACCTTGGCCTGGTGCTGCGCGACGAGCTCCGGGTCGTCCGTGCGCAGGAACTCGCCGGAGATGGGGAAGCCGCCGAAGCCCTTGATCTCGGGGATGCCGGCCGACTGGAGCAGGGGGAGCGCGCCGCCGCCGGCGCCGACGAAGACGAACTTCGCGGTGACGGTGCTGGTGCGGTTCCGCGCGTTCCAGGAGCGGTCCTTGACGCGCAGGCGCCAGCGGCCGTCCTTGGTGCGCTTGAGGCTCTTCACCTCGTGCTGGAGCTTGAGCTCGGCGCCGTTCGCGACGAGCCCGTCGACGAGCTGGCGGGTGAGGTTGCCGAAGTCGACGTCGGTGCCCGAGGTCGCGCGGGTCGCGGCGATCGGCTCGTCGGCGTCGCGGTCGGTGGTCAGCAGCGGCGCCCAGCGGCCGATGGTGGCGCGGTCGGTGCTGTACTCGAGGTCGCGGAACAGGGGGTGCACGTGCAGCGTCTCGTAGCGGCGGCGCAGGTAGTCCACGTTCTTCTCGCCGCGCACGAACGTCATGTGCGGGGTCTTGCTGAGGAACGAGTCGTCCTTGATGCGGCCCGTGGCGAGCAGGTGCTGCCACAGCTCGCGCGAGATCTCGAACTGCTCGTTGATCGCCACCGCCTTGGTGATGTCGATCGAGCCGTCCTTGCGCTCGGGCGTGTAGTTGAGCTCGCAGAGCGCGGCGTGCCCGGTGCCCGCGTTGTTCCACGGGTTGGAGGACTCCTGCGCCACGTCGTCCAGGCGCTCGTAGATCCGGATGGACCACGACGGCTCGAGCTGCTGGAGCAGCGTGCCGAGCGTGGCGCTCATGATTCCGCCGCCGATGAGGACGACGTCGACGTCGGCCCCTGTGGGGGCCCCAGCAGTCGTAGCACTCGAAGTCACCGGGTCACCATACGCCGCGCGTGAAAACTGTCACAAAGAATGAGAGCAACCTCACACGAGCCTCTGACCTGCAGTGACGTGGGTCACACCCGTGGCGGGCGCCGCCGCAGGTCAGGGCTTCGGGGTCGCCGACGACGGCCACGGGCCGAGGTCGGGCAGCGGCACGGCGGCGCCGTCCCGGAGCGCTGAGACGGGGCCCGAGGGGGTGCGCCCGGCGAGCCACGCGGCGACGTCGCGCGGGTCGCCGGCGAGCTCCAGCCCCGCGCCGTCGGCGCCCTCGGGCTCCGGCAGGCGCACGGCGAGGAAGTCGCGCAGGTGCGCGCAGAACGCGTCGTCCCAGGAGCCGTACCCCACCGCCGCGCCGAGGCCGGCGGTCGCATCGACCGCGTGGATGCGGGCCTCGCGCCACCAGGCGAGCAGGGCGTCCGCGAGGACGCCGTCCCGGTACGCCACCGGCGCGGCCCACAGCGCGTCGTCCGGCGCGGGCCAGGCCGCCACGAGCCGGGCCCGCGCCACCTCCAGCGCGGCCGCGTGCTCGGTAGTGGTGCGCCCGGCGCCCGCCTCGATGTCGGCGTTCCGCCCGGCGGGACCGCCGTCGTACGGGGCGACCGTCTCGCCGCGCGCGGCGTACTCCGCCTGGCGGGCGAGGGCGGCGGCCACGTTCGTCACGTGCGACAGCACGTGCCCGCGGGTCCACCCGTCGAGGGGGGACGGGTCGGCGCCCGCGCCCTCGGGCAGGGCGCGCACGACGTCGATCAGGGCGGCGAGGGCGTCGTCGGCGTCGGCGAGGGCGTGCGCGAGGTCGGGGGTCCGCGCGTCGGTGTCGGTGGGGCTCACGGCCACAACAGCTCCTTGGTCCAGGCGGTCTCGGTGCGGGCGGGCGGTGCGTCGGTGCGGTAGCGGAGGCGGGACTGGCCCTTGTCGTCGCTCGCCGCCCAGAACTCGACGGCGACGGGGGTCAGCACCCAGGCGGTCCACGCGGGGGCGACGGCGTCGGGGTGCTCGCGCGCCTCGTCCAGGCGGCCGGCGAAGGCGTCCCAGTACTCCTGGCGGGAGCCGAGCGGCTCGCTCTGGTGGCCGACGAGCCCGGCGGCGCGCGAGCCGTCCGGGCGGGCGCGGAAGTCGGCCGCACCGGCCTCGGCGCCTGCGGAGGTCGCCCGGCCGGTGACGCGGACCTGCCGGCCGAGGTCCCGCCAGAACACGGTGAGCGCGGCGTGCGGATTCTCGGCGACGTCGCGGCCCTTGGGGCTGGTCGCGTGCCCCGCGAACCACCAGCCTTCGGCGGTGACGTCCTTGATCACCAGGGTGCGCGCGTGCACGCGGCCCGCGGCGTCCGCCGTCGAGAGGGTCGCCGCGTGCGGGGCGCCGACGCCGGCGGCGAGCGCGTCGTCGAACCACTGCGCGAAGAGCTCCTGCGGCGTGGCCGGGGCGGTGGCGAGGTCGTCCAGGTCGACGCCGAACGGCGGCAGGCCGGGCGGGAAGGTCGGCAGGGCGCGCAGGCGCTCGCGGAAGGTCACGCGGTCTCCTCGGTGGGGTCGGTGTCCCGCCCGTCGGGCAGGTCGGTCAGGAGCGTCACGAAGCCGCGCACGGCGGCCCGCATCGCGTCGGGGTCGCCGGTGGCGCGGGCGAGCACGTAGCCGCCCTGCACGATCGCGACGGCGGCGTGCGCGCGGTCACGGGCGACGTCGTCCGGCAGCCCGGCCCCGCGCAGGGTCGTGGCGACGGCGTCGAGCAGGCGGACGAAGTAGGCGGTGACGACGTCGCGCAGGCCGTCGTCGTCCATGACGGCCTGGTCGCTGGTGAGGCGGCCGACCTTGCAGCCCGCGAGCGCGTCGCGAGGGCGCTCGAGGTACGCGACGACGCGGTCCAGGGCCGGCGTCGTGCCCTCCAGGTCGCGGCGCGCCGCGGTGAGCGCGCCCTCGACGGTGGCGCCGACGGCGGCCGCGGCGAGGTCGTGCTTCGTGGGGAAGTGGTGGTAGAGGCTGCCCTGCCCCACCCCGCTGGCGGCCAGGACCTGGCGAGGGCTGGTGGCGCCCACGCCCTGGGCGGCGAACATCTCCTGCGCGGCGGCGACGAGCCGGTCGCGCGCATCGGTCGGCGTGCTCATGCCGCCACCATACCTACCTCTAGGTATGGTGGCTACCCCTGGCGCTCCGTCCCCGCGCGCCGGCCCCGGGAGACGGCGCGCGCGACGGCGACGCCCGCGACCGCGCCGAGGACCGCGCCCGCCGCGCACCAGAGCAGGCCCGCCGGGGAGAAGGCGGCGTCGAGCACCGGGGCCAGGGGCGGCCACCGCTCGGCGAGGGCCTGCGGCAGCGACGTCAGCCGCAGCAGCTCGACCGCCGCGCAGAGCGCGAACCCGACCAGCCCGGCCGTGAGCGCCCGCGTCCGCGGGCGCACGACCAGGACGAGGACCGCGACGAGGGCCGCCGCCAGCACGTCCCCGAGCGGGCCGCCGACCGGCTCGGGCAGCCGGTGCTCGGCCAGGCGCCCGAGGCGCGCGACGACGACCGCGAGCAGGAGCAGCGCGAGCCGGGGCGCCAGCGCGCGGGACAGGGCGGCGGGGAAGCGGGCGGGTCCGGGCATCCGGGGCCGGGCCTCAGAAGTAGTCGCGCACGTGCACCTGGCGGCCGCCCCACAGGGCGTCCCAGACGGCGTCGTGCGCGGCGGGCCCCGAGGCGCCGCCCGCGAGCCGGGCGTTCGCCGTCGACTGCGCGCCCGCCCACGTCGCGGCCAGCCCGGCGGACGTGAACGTCAGGCGGTCGGACGGGGTGGCGTCGTCGTCGGGCGTGACGCGCACCGCGCCGTCGGCGGCCTCGAGGGTCCACGCGCCCTCGAGGTCAGGCGTCCGCGGGTCGACGACGGCGAACGGCACGCGGGCCGGCACCGGCGCCACCCGGGTGGCGCGGAGCGCGCCGGGCACGTCGAGCAGGCGCAGCATGTACGGGCGAGGTGCCGAGGTCGCCGCGTGGTCGGGCAGCGCCAGGCGCGAGACGTCGACCCCCGACCAGCCGCCCGACGTGCAGACCTGCACCCAGCCCGCGACGGACGCGAACGAGGCGAGCACCCGCCACAGGACGCGGGCCGCGTCGGGGGTGAGCGCGACCAGGTCGTCGACCTCGATGGTGTTGGTGCGGTCGTAGCCCGGGCCGCGCGACCAGCTCGCGAAGCCGAGCACCTCCTCGGCTGCCCCCGTGCCGCGCACGGCGAGGCTGACGCCCGTGTAGTCGGCGTCGGGGCCCACCAGGTCGTCGGCCTCCATCGTGAACGGGGTCTCGGCCCGGGAGACCGGGCCGTTCTGCGCGGAGGCCCACGCCTCGTACACCCGCCGGACGGCGGGGACGTCGGCAGCGGTGGCGCGCCGGGCGCGCACGTCCCCGGCGGGCCGGGGCACGGCCGCGAGGGCCGCCATCGGGATCCGCACGTCCTCGAACGCGCCCACCACCTCGTAGCCCAGCCCGCGGTAGATGCCCGCCGAGGACGGGTACAGCGTCGAGACGACGTCGCCCAGGTCACGGGCCTCCGCGAGCGCGGCCTCCATCAGCGGGCGGAGCAGGCCGGAGCCCCGGCGCTCGGCGGCGACGGTGACACCGGCGAAGCCCGCGGTCGGCAGCCGGGCGCCGTGGAACCAGGACGTGAACGACCGGACGCCCAGCCCCGCGACCACCTCGCCGTCGTCGGTCGCGACCCAGGGCCGGATGTTCGGCAGCGGCCAGGCCGCCGGGTCGGGATCGGGTGCGGGCGTGGACGGGACGCCGAACGCCTCGGCGCCGAGGCGCCGCGATGCGGGGACGTCGGTGATGGCGGTGCGCCGGAACTCGAGGGTCACGCCGGCGACGCTAGCGCCCCACGACCGGCGCGTCACCGCCATTGCGCCGTACCGTGATCCGGTGAGCACACCGTCCGTGCCCGACGCGGCGCAGGCCCGGCTGCGCAGCCGCGTCCTGGTGGTCGCGATCCTGGCGTCGTTCGTGTCGTTCCTCGACGGCACGGTCGTGAACGTGGCGCTGCCCGCCATCGGCGACGAGCTCGGCGGCTCGGGCGAGGCGCGGCTCAGCCTGCAGCAGTGGGTGGTGGACGGTTACCTGGTCACCCTCGGCTCGCTCATCCTGCTCGCCGGGTCGCTGTCGGACCTGTACGGGCGGCGCCGGGTGCTCGTCGCGGGACTCGTGGGGTTCGCCGCGGCGTCGGTGCTGTGCGCGCTCGCGCCGACCGGCCCGGTGCTCGTGGGCGCCCGCCTGCTGCAGGGGGTGGCCGGGGCGCTGCTGGTGCCGAGCTCGCTGGCGCTCATCATCTCGACGTTCGACGGCGAGGCGCAGGGCCGCGCCATCGGGCGGTGGACGGCGTGGACCGGCACGGCGATGATCGTCGGCCCGTTCGTCGGCGGCGGCCTGGTGGACCTGCTGTCGTGGCGGTGGGTGTTCTGGATCAACCTGCCGGTCGTCGTCGTCACGCTCGTGCTGCTGCGGCCGGTGCCGGAGGTGCGGCAGACCACCGGCCGCCGGCTCGACGTGCCGGGCGCCGTGCTTGCCGCGACCGGCCTCGCGGCGGGCGTGTACGGGCTCATCGAGCGGACGTGGGCCGCCGTCGCGGTCGGGGTGGTGCTCCTGGTCGCGTTCGTGGTCTACGAGCGGCGCGCGCGGGACCCGATGATGCCGCCGCGCCTGTTCGCCGCGCGCAACTTCGCGTGGGGCAACGTCGCGACCTTCGCCGTCTACGGCGCGCTCTCGCTCGGCGGGTTCGTGCTCGGCCTGTTCCTGCAGCAGGTGGCGGGCTGGTCGGCCACCGCCGCCGGCGTCGCGCAGCTGCCGTCGACCCTCGCGATGCTCGCGCTGTCGACGCGGTTCGGCACCCTGGCGGCCCGGTACGGGGCGCGGTGGTTCATGACGATCGGGCCGGTGGTCGCGGGCGCCGGCTACCTGCTGCTGCTCACGATGGACGCGGACGCGACCTACGTGACGCAGGTGCTGCCGGGGCTGCTGGTGTTCGGTCTGGGGCTGTCCATCACCGTCGCGCCGCTGACCGCCGCGATCCTGGGCGCCGCCCCGGCCGCCGACGCCGGCATCGCCTCGGCGGTGAACAACGCCGTCTCGCGCGTGGCCGGGCTGCTGACGGTCGCGTTCGCCGGCGTCATCCTCGGCGGGGTGCTCGACGTCGCGTCGTTCCACCGCGCGCTGCTGGTCACCGCGGGGCTGCTCGTGCTCGGCGGGCTGGTGAGCATGGTCGGCATCCGCGACGTGCGCCGTCCGGAGGCCGCGGAGGGCGAGCCGGGCCCCGGCGTCACAGCGGGAGCTTGAAGCCCTCGTGCGACTGCGCGTAGCCGAGCGACCGGTAGAACCGGTGCGCGTCGGGCCGCTGCTTGTCCGACGTGAGCTGGGCCAGCACGCAGCCGCGCTCGCGGCCGCGCTCGTGCGCGTGCTCCATGAGCGCGCGGCCCAGCCCCTGGCCGCGCAGCGCGGCGTCGACGCGCACCGCCTCGACGAGCAGGCGCGTGGCGCCGTTGCGGGAGATGCCGGGCACGAACGTCAGCTGCATGACGCCGACCACGGCGCCGTCCAGCTCGGCGACGACGAGCTCGTCGTTCGGGCTGGCCTCGACCGCCTCGAAGCCCGCCACGTGCGCGGGCCCGAACACGCCGGTGCGGGAGGCGGCGACGGCGTCGTCGGCGATGAGCTCGACGACACGCGGCAGGTCGTCGCGGGTCGCGAGGCGGAAGGTGACGGCGGAGGCGGGGGAGTCGGGCACGCCCGGACGCTAGCAGGCGGCGCTAGCCTCGCCCCGTGACCGAGCGCGAGATCGTCGCCGACCTGCCCCTCTGCCTCCCCGACGGGCGCCTGGACCCCGACGCCGTCGGCTGGTCGCGCGTGCCCCTGCACGACACGTCCGGCATCGGACGCGGCCTGCGCGGGCTGGGCCGGAACAAGCGGTGGGAGTACTGGGCGGTCGTCACCGCGGACCACGTCGTCGCGCTCACCACGTCCGCGCTGGACTACGCCGCGCTGCACCAGGTGTGGGTGCTGGACCGGGCGACCGGCGAGGAGGTCGACGCCGTCGCGATCGCGCCGCTGAACCGGTCGGCGACGCTGCCCGGCCGCCTCGGCGCCGGCCCCGTCCGGTCGCGCACGCGTGCGGTGGCGATCGCCGTCGACGAGGGGGTCGGCGGCACGCGCCTGCGTGCCCGGACGCCGCGCGTGGACCTCGACGTGACGGTGTCCCGGCCGGCGGGCCGGGAGCTGCTCGGGGTCGTGGTGCCCTGGTCGGACCGGCGGTTCCAGTACACCGTGAAGGACGTGGGTCGGCCCGCCACCGGCCGGCTCCGGCTCGACGGCGTCGAGCACCCGGTCGCAACGGGGGCGTGGGCCGTGCTCGACCACGGGCGGGGCCGCTGGCCCTACCGCGCCGCCTGGCAGTGGGGCGTGGGGTTCGGCCGGGGCGTCGACGCCGACGGCGCGGGGCACGAGGTGGCGCTGCAGCTCGGCGGGACGTGGACGCGCGCCGGCGCGACCACGGAGAACGGGGTGCTCGTCGACGGCCGCCTGCACAAGCTCCACGACGAGCTCGACTGGACGTTCGACCGCCGCGCGTACACCGCGCCGTGGCGGGTGCGCGGCGAACGGCTGGACCTCGCCTTCGTGCCCGCCCACGACCGCGTGAGCCGCACCCAGCTCGGGGTCGTGGCGTCGTCCACCCACCAGTGCTTCGGCACCTGGTCGGGCTGGGTCACGACCGACGCCGGCGTGCGCCTCGACGTCGACGGCCTCGACGGCTGGGCGGAGGACGTCGCGCAGCGCTGGTGAGCGTCGCAGCGTCGTCGGCGACCGCGACGGTCAGCGCACCCGGTCGGCTCCGCCCGCGGCGACGTAGGCGGCCACGACGGACGCGGGCTTGCGCGCGGCCTGGTCCCGGAGGCAGGCGCTGAACGTGTCGCGGAAGTCGAGCCGGGGCCACCGGGCCTCGAGGTCCGCGCGGAAGGCCGTGGGCCAGTGCTCGAGCCCGCGGCCGCTGACGTCGGCGCCGGTGGACCGGGCGAGGAGATGCCCCTCCGGGCGCTCGCCCGGCGGGACGTCGGCGTCGTCGAGCATGTGGTCGACGACCGCCCGCGCCGCGCGGTCACGGCGCTGCGTGCTCCAGCCGGCGCCCGCGGTGACCGCCCAGGCCACGTTGCCGCCCGCGACCTCGAACGGCTCGGCGTGCGCGTCGAACCCGGCCGTGAGGCCGGCGTCGTGCAGGAGGCCCGCGACGGCGAGCACCTCGTCGTCGACGGGGAGGGCCAGCTGCCGGCCGAGGTCGACCGCCAGCAGCGTGGACCGTACGGCATGGTGCACGAGCGCCGCGGGGGAGAAGCGGACGAGCACCTCGAACGCGGCGGTCACGGGCGCGGTGCGGGGAAGGTCGTCCGGAAGGGCTGGGGTCATGTCGTCGGACACTAGCCCGGCGGCGCCTTCTGCCGGCGGCAGAAGGCAGGGCGCGGGGCGTGCGGGTGCGTCAGGGTGGTGCTCATGAGGCTCCTGGTGCTGGGTGGGTCGGTGTTCCTGTCGAGGGCGGTCGCGGCGGACGCCGTGGCGCGAGGGCACGAGGTGGTGGCCGCGAACCGTGGCTCGTCGGGACCGGTGCCGGGTGGCGTGCGGCACGTGGCGCTGGACCGGGCCGACCCGTTCCCGGACGCCCTGGCCGTGGAGGGATTCGACGCCGTCGTGGACGTGTCGCGCACCCCGTCGCACGTGCGACGCGCGGTGGCCGCGCTGCCGGACGCGCACTGGGTGTTCGTCTCGACGGTCAACGTGTACGCCGACGACGCCGACCCGGGCGGGCCCGGCGTCGGGCGGCTGCGCGAGCCGCTGGTCGACGACGTCGACGGGGCGCAGGACCCGGAGGCGTACGGGGCGATGAAGGTGGCGTGCGAGGAGCTCGTCCGCGAGGGCGCGGCGAGCGCCGCGGTGGTGCGTCCGGGCCTGATCGTCGGTCCGGGGGACCCGAGCGGTCGGTTCGCGTACTGGCCGGCGCGCCTGGCCCGGGTGCTCGACGACGGCGCCGACGTCCTGGCGCCGGGCGACCCGGCCGACCCGGTGCAGGTGATCGACGTGCGCGACCTCGCGGCCTGGCTCGTCGACCTGGCAGAGCGCCGCACCCGCGGGACCTTCGACGCCGTCGGGCCGGTGACCCCGGTCGGCGACCTGCTGGCCGCGGTGGCGCGCGGGGTCGGCGCCGCGCCGCGCTGGGCATGGGCGGACGACGCCGCCCTGGCGGCGGCCGACGTCCGGCCGTGGTCGGGGGAGCGGTCGCTGCCGCTGTGGCTGCCGCGGCCCGAGTACGACGGCATGCCGGCGCACGACGCCGCGCCGGCGCGGGCCGCGGGCCTGTCGCCGCGGCCGGTGGAGGAGACCGCGCGCGACACGCTCGCGTGGCTGCGGGCGACCCCGGACGCCGCGGTCACCGGCCTGACCGCGGGGGAGGAGGGCGCCGTGCTGGCCGGGCTCCGCCGGGGCACCGGGGCCCAGGGCTCCTGACGTGGCGTGTGACGCGTCAGACCCGGCGGGGGCGCGGTCCGCCCGGCGCGCGGGGTTACGGTCGAAGGATCAGCGCCCCGACCCTCACGAGGGCCTCCGGGGCGGACGTTCGTCCCCCGGGCCGTCACCGCGCGTGACCCGTGCGCCCGCCCGCGGGGGCGTGGTGCGAAGGAGACGGACATGACGGCAGTCGGCAGCTTCGAGGGCAGGGTCGCGCTCGTGACGGGCGGCGGGTCGGGCCTCGGCGAGGCGATCAGCAAGGAGCTCGCGGGCCTCGGCGCGAAGGTCGTGGTGACGGACATCCGCCTCGACGCGGCGCAGCGCGTGGTCGACGAGATCACCGCCGCCGGCGGGGAGGCGGCCGCGTTCGAGCAGAACACGGCGGTCAAGGAGGACTCGGCCAAGGCCGTCGAGTTCGCGAAGGCCACCTTCGGGGGCCTGAACTACGCCGTCAACAACGCCGGCATCGGCGGCAAGCAGGCGCCGGCGGGCGAGACCGACCTGGACGACTGGGACCGCGTCATCGACATCAACCTCAACGGCGTGCTCTACGGCATGCGGGCGCAGATCCCCGCGATGCTCGAGCAGGGCGCCGGCCAGAGCGCGATCGTCAACATGGCGTCGATCCACGGCACGGTCGCCGCCATCGGCAACGGCGCCTACACGGCCGCGAAGCACGGCGTCGTGGGCATCACGAAGAACGCCGCCGCCGAGTACGGCGCGCAGGGGCTGCGCATCAACGCCGTGGGCCCGGGCTACATCAAGACGCCGCTGGTCGAGTCGAGCCTGCCGGCCGAGGCGCGCGAGGCCCTCGAGGGCAAGCACGTGCTGGGCCGCCTCGGCGACCCCACGGAGGTCGCGACCGTCGTGCGCTTCCTGCTGTCCGACGACGCGTCGTTCGTCACCGGCGCGTACTGGCTGGTCGACGGCGGCTACACCGCCGTCTGACGCTCGAGGCCGAGGTCGAGGCCAGGGGCACGAGGTCGAGGTCCGTGACCTCGACCTCGTGCCCTCACCTCGATCTCGGCGCCGATCAGGCCGCGAGGCCGGCGGCGAGCTCGTCGACGAGGTCGAAGCCCTCCTGCAGCCCGCCCTCCATGCCCGACTCGACGATCGCGTCGCGGACCTCGCGGCTGGGCGCGCGGGTGACGAGCGTGAGGGTGGTGACGCCGTCCTCCTCGGTGAACGTGTAGGTGTTCAGGGTCGCCGCGGCGTCGCCGTCGGGCATGCCCTCGAAGACCTCCGTGTGCACCAGGCGCTCCGGGGGCACCACCTCGGTGAACTCGCCGTGGAACGCGACCTCGAAACCGCCGTCGGCATGCATGACGTAGCGGTAGGTGCCGCCGGGGCGCGGGTCGATCTCGACGCTCGTGACGGTGCCGCGCTTGCCGGCCCACCAGCGGGCGATCAGCTCGGGCTCGGTGAACACGCGCCAGACGGTGGCCGCGGGGGCGGCGAACCGGCGCACGACCTGGATGTCGGTGTCGTTCGGCAGCGTCAGGACGGCGGTGCCGGTGGTGGTGCTGGTCATGATCGTTCTCCTCGGTGCTCCGGGGGCTGGTCCGGGTGGACGCCCGGCGGGGTCTCCAGGGTGTCGAGCAGCTCGTCGATGAGCTCGAACCGCTCCTCCCACAGCCGCTCGTACCGGCCGACCCACGCGTGGATCTCCTGCAGGGGCCGGGCGTCCGTGCGGTAGAGGCGACGACGGCCGTCGTCGCGGACCTCGACCAGCCCGACCTCGCGCAGCACCCTGAGGTGCTTGGAGACCACGGGCTGGGCGACGTGGAGCAGCTCGGCGAGCTCGCCGACGCCGCGCTCCTGCTGCGCCAGGGCGTCGAGGATCTCGCGGCGCCGAGGCTCGGCCACCGCGTTGAACGCATCCGTCGTCGTCGCCGCGCGTGCCATACGACCAACCTATGCCTATATCGGAATATGTCAAGAGGGTTCAGGAGGTCGGGTTGCAGCGCGCGGCCATCGTCGCGACCAGGCCGACGTCGGGCCGCCACGGCTCCAGGTTCCACGAGTCCTTGTCGGGCGCGCCGATCGCGTGGCACTCGAGCTGGTCGTGCATCGTCGCGGTGTCGACGTCGGGGTCCGCCGTCACCAGCTCGGCCCACACGAGGTCGGTGCCCGCCTGCCCCGCCTCCCGCGCCCAGTCCGTCGGGACGACGGCGAGGGACGGACCGCCCTCGCGGTCGCCCCAGTCGGTCCCCTCGACGGCGGTGGTGCCGAGGGTGGTCGTGACGTCGTCGTCCTCGGGTCCCGACGCGCCGTCCGCGAGGGGCCGGACCTCCAGGTGCGTGTCGTCCGCGGCGACGAGGCGCGCGCCCCGGGGGGCGGACAGCCCGCCGACCGTCGTGCCGCCGGCGCGCACCGCGACGCTGCCGTCGGCGCGGGTCTCGAACGCGCCGCCCGAGGCCAGCGCGAGCGTCACCGGATCGTCGGTGTCGTCGGCGTCGTCGACCACGGACCGCTCGAGGGCCACGGTCGACGTGCCCGCCCTCGGGTCGGGGGTGACGTGCACGGGAGGGTCGTCGAGCGCCGCGCCGGGCACCGACACCTCCAGCGTGACGTCGCCGGCCGTCACCTCGACCCGCAGGGGCTGCTCGGGGGTCGCGGTCGGTCCCGGCGTCGTCACCGTGCTCGGCGTCTCCGTCGGCGCGGGCGTCGACGGCGAGCAGGCACCGAGGGCGAGGAGCGTGACGAGGGCAGTGAGGCCGGGGAGCGCTCGCGACCGGAGGAGGGAGTGCACGCCCTCAGTCTCGGGCACGGGGCCCGTCGCGGCACCCGACCGGACCCTGGTCATCCGGGTGAGGTTCGCCTAACCTTACCGACGTGAGCACGCGAACGCTGTCGAAGCCGGTCGATCCGCACGTCCTCGTCGCCGAGGTCGTGACGACGAAGCGCCTGGGCCCGCACCTGCAACGGGTCACGCTCGGCATCGACGACATCGACCGCCTCACCCTCGTGGGCGACGACCAGTGGTTCCGGCTGTTCCTGCCGCGCCCGGGCCAGGACACGCTGAAGCTCCCGACGCGCACGTCGAACCTCGGCTGGTACGCGCAGTACCTGGCGACGCCGCGTGCCCGCCGCCCGCTGGTGCGCAACTACACGATCCGCGCGGCGCGGCCCGAGCTGCGGGAGATCGACGTGGACTTCGTGCTGCACGGCCACGACGGCGCGGCGCCCGCGGGGCCGGAGGGCGGGCACGAGCCGCTCGGCCCGGGCGCGGGTTTCGCGCTGTCCGCGCGACCCGGGGACCGGGTCGGAATCCTCGACCAGGGCACCTACCACCACCGGCAGGCCGCGTGCGACTGGCGGCTGCTCGTCGCCGACGAGAGCGGCCTGCCCGCCGTCGCCGGCATCTGCGAGGCGCTGCCCGACGACGCGCGCGGCGTCGCCGTCGTCGAGGTCCCCACCGCCGACGACCGCCAGGACTTCCGGGTGCCGGTCGGCGTCGACCTGCGGTGGGTCGAGCGCGACCGCGCCGCGGCCGACGACCCGGTCCTCGGGGAGGTGCCCGGCCGGGCCGCGCTCGAGGTCGTGCGCGGCGCCGAGCTCCCCGCGGGCAGCGGGTACGCGCTCGTCGCCGGCGAGCAGGCGCTCGCGGCCGGCGTGCGGCGGCACCTGGTGAACGAGCGGCAGTGGCCGAAGGCGGCGGTCGACTTCGTCGGCTACTGGCGGCACGGCAAGGCGTCGCCCAGCTGACCTGCCTTCCACCGGGTGGTCTCTCGCTGGAAGGTCGTTCGTGCGCTACTCGACGACGACGACCTCGTGCGGCGAGGTGTTGAGCCGCAGGGCGGCGTCCGGGGCGTCGGCGACGCCGGGGACGCCGGCCGGGAACGCGACGACGATGTCCTCGATGCGCACGCCGAACTCGCCCGGCAGGTAGATCCCCGGCTCGACGGAGAAGCACATCCCGGCCTCGACCGGGGTCTCCTCGCCCTCCACCATGTACGGCGGCTCGTGCGTCGTCAGGCCGATGCCGTGGCCGGTGCGGTGGACGAAGAACTCGCCGAACCCGGCGTCGGCGATGACGGCACGAGACGCGCGGTCGACGTCCTGGCACGTCGCTCCGGGGCGGACGGCGTCGACACCCGCCTGCTGCGCGGCGCGCACCACGTCGTGCACCTCCTGCTCGCGGTCGGTGAGCGCGCCGACGTGCACGGTGCGGGTGGTGTCGGAGCCGTAGCCGTCGGCGAGCCCGCCGAAGTCCATGACCACCATGTCGCCCTCGCGGATCACGCGGTCGCCGGCCTCGTGGTGCGGGTCGGCGCCGTTCTCGCCCGCGCACACCAGGGTGAAGTCGACCTGCTCGTGCCCGTGGGAGCGCAGCAGCGCGTCCAGGTCGTCGGACACCTCGCGCTCGGCGCGCCCCGCGAACCGGCGGGTGACGATCTCGGCGAACACGGCGTCCGCCCCGCCGCCCGCCGCGGCGAGACGGGCCACCTCCTCCGGCGACTTCGCGGCCCGCAGCATGGGCAGCACGGTCGTGACCGCTGCGTACGACGACGCGGGCAGGGTGCGCTGCAGGCCCAGCACGTGCAGCGCCCACGCCGTGTCGCTGATCGCGTACCGCCCGTCCGGGCGCAGCAGCCGGGCGGCGACCGCGTGCTCGTCCTCGCCGTCCACCCAGGCCACGGCCTCGATGCCGCCGACCGCGCCGACCTCGAGGTCGTGGGCCTCGAGCTTCGGCACCACCGCGACCGGGTCCCCGTCCACGGGCAGCACGAGCAGCGTGAGCCGCTCGAGCTCGGCGGCGGGCGTGTACCCGAGGAAGTAGCGCAGGTCGGGGCCGGGCGTCACCAGCACTCCGGCGAGGCCGGCGGCGGCGGCCTGGGCGGCGGCCCGGCGGCGGCGGTCGGCGTGCACGGCGGGGGAGAAGGGCGTCATCTGCCCAGCGTGCCGCGTGCGGCCCCGGCCTGCACCACGGTCGGGCGCGCGCTCGGGCGCACGGTCAGACGCGCACCACGATCTTGCCGCGACCGTGCCCGGTCTCGGAGGCGCGGTGGGCGTCGGCGGCGTCGGCGAGGTCGAAGACCTGACCGACCTCGACCGCGACCTTGCCGGCGTCGATCAGCGCCCCGAGCGCCTCGAGGTCGGCGCTGGACGGGCGCACCCACACGTAGTGCCCGCCGTGCTCCGTGCGCGCCGTCGCGTCCGTGATGGACGTGATCGTGCCGCCCGGGACGAGCACCGCGGCGCTGGTCGCGACGGCGTCGCCGCCCACGTAGTCGAGGGCGACGTCGACGCCGTCCGGGGCGAGGGCGCGGACGCGCTCGGCGAGCCCGTCGCCGTACGTGACGGGCTCGGCGCCCAGGTCGCGCAGGAAGTCGTGGTTGGCCTCGCTCGCGGTGCCGATGACGCGTGCGCCGAGGCTGCGCGCGATCTGCACGGCGAAGGCGCCGACGCCGCCGGCCGCCGCGTGCACCAGCACCGTCTGGCCCTCCCGCACGCCGGACCGCAGGACCGACTGGTAGGCCGAGAGCCCCGCGAGCGGCACGGCCGCCGCCTCCTCGAACGTCAGCGACGCGGGCTTGCGCGCCAGCGTGCGCACGGGCGCGGCGACGAGCTCGGCGAACGTGCCGCCGTGCACCCAGTCCTTGCGGACGTACCCGTACACCTCGTCGCCCACCTGGTGCTCGGGGGTGTCGAGGCCCACCTGTTCGACGACGCCCGCCACGTCCCAGCCCGGGACGACGGGGAACTGGGTGTCGAACAGGCCGTCCAGGTAGCCCTGGCGGACCTTCCAGTCGACGGGGTTGACGGAGGCGGCGCGCACCCGCACGACGACGACGTCCGCCCCGGGGCGTGGGTCGGGCTGGTCGGTGAGCTCGAGGACGTCGGCACCGCCGAAGCGGGAGTAGGTGATGGCTCGCATGCCCGGCACAACAGAGGCCGGGCCGCGAGACTTCCCGCGACCCGGCCCGTGCCGGCCCTGCCGTGCTGCGACGGCGTCAGCCCATGGTGTTGACGATCAGCCCGATGTGGGTGAAGAAGTTCATCGCGCCGAACAGCAGGAACGCGAGCCCGGCGAGGCCCCAGGCCCAGCCGATGACGACGCGCAGGCCGCGACCGGCGCCGTCGCGCAGGGCGAGCGGGAAGAGGATCGCGCCGAGTCCGACGAGCGCGATGAGGCCGGACATGAAGATCGCCTCGACGAGCGGGTACGCGGCGAAGGCGCCCGAGATCGGCTCCTGGGGCGGGGCGGCGAAGAGCTGGTAGGTGACGCCGGCGATCGCGATGGCGACCAGGCCGAGGCCCATGCCGAGTACGAACACGGAGACCGGGCGGGCGACGGCGCGCAGGTGGTCGGTGGCGTCCTCGCGGGCCAGCGCCTCCTTGCCGCGCGTCCACAGGTAGAAGGCCGCGGCGAGCAGCAGCACGCCGAACGCGAGGCTGGTCTCGCCGAAGATGATGTTGTCGAAGGGGAAGCCGCCGGCCGCCAGCGGCCAGGTGAGCGTCATGTGCAGCCCGGTGGCCGTGAGGATCAGGCCCAGCACGCCGAACGCGAGCGACCAGCCCTCGGCCACGACCTTCCCGGGCGCGCGCAGCAGGTCACGGCCGAGCCACACGAGCAGGATCAGGCCGGCGCCCACGGCGACGGACATCACGGTGTTGTAGGTGGGCATCTGCGCCCAGTCGATCACGAGGCCATCCGCGGCCATCAGGTTCACTGCTCGTTCATCTCCTCGGTCCGGGCCGCCCGGCGGCGGTCTGTCGATCGGCTAAACCATACGCGCGTATAGGTTATTCCGGCGCCGTCACCGTGCCGCGCCTACGATGGGCGGCGTGACGGAGGACGACCGGCCGCGGCGGCGCCGCATGGTCCAGGGGCGTGGCGCCGACAAGCAGCGCCGGATGGTCGAGGCCGCGGCGACGCTGCTCATCGACGAGGGGTTCGACGCCGTCACGCACCGCCGCGTCGCCGAGGCCGCCCGCCTGCCGCAGGGCTCGGCGTCGTACTACTTCCCGACCAGCGCGGCGCTCGTCGCGGCCGCGGTGGAGGCCGCCGAGGACGTCCGCGGCGCCGCGGCCCAGGCCGCGGCCGAGGCGCTGCCGCACCGGCGGCGGTCCGCGGCGACGGCGGCGCGGCTCCTGATCGAGGTCCTGTACGCGCCCCACGTCGACGACACCGTCGTGGCCCGCCGGCTCGACCCGATGATGACCGCGATGCGCGACCCGGCGCTGCAACCGATCATGCGGCGCTCGCGACCCCGCTTGCTCGGCGCCGCCCGTACGGTGCTGCAGGCCTCGGGGTTCGAGGGGGCGTGCGAGGACCCGCGCGACGTCGACCTCGTGGCGCACCTGGTCGACGCCGCCCTCCTCACCGCGGCCTCGTCGGGCACGGACCGAGTGCTGGACCGCGCGGGGGAGACGGTCGCCCGGCTGCTCGAGCGATGGCGCTGACGCGGCTGTCGGCGGCCGCCGGGGGGCGTCAGCCCGCGAGGCGGAACCGGGCCCGGTACTGCGCGGGCGTGGTGTCGAGCCGGCGCCGGAACGCGCGGGTCAGCGTGTCGGTCGTGCCGAAGCCGCAGGCGGTCGCCACGCGCTCCAGGGTGTCGTCGGTGGTCTCGAGCCGCTGCCGCGCCGCCTCGACGCGGACCGACTCGACGTAGGCCGCCGGCGTGGTGCCCAGCTCGGTCTTGAACAGCCGGGTGAGCTGCCGCTCGCTGACGTGCGCCCGCTCGGCGAGCTCCGCGACGGTCAGCGGGGCGGCGACGTCCCGCAGGACGTGATGACGCAGGTCGTCCACGCGCCGGGTGGTCGCGCGGGGGTCCGTGGCGACCGAGAACTGGCTCTGCCCGCCCGGCCGCTTGAGGAACATCACGAGCTGCCGGGCCACGCGCAGCGCGAGCTCCTGGCCGTGGTCGTCGGCGACCAGCGCCAGCGTCAGGTCGAGGCACGCCGTGAGCCCGGCGCCGGTCCACACGTCGCCGTCGCGCACGAAGATCGGGTCGGCGTCGACCCGGACGCCCGGGTGCTCGGCGGCGAGCTGCCGCGCCGTGGACCAGTGCGTCGTGACCCGGCGGCCCTCCAGCAGGCCCGCCTCGGCGAGGACGTGCGCCCCCACGCAGACCGACGCCACCCGGCGGGCGCCGTCGGCCAGCGCCTGCACGCGCGGCACGAGCGCGGGGTCCACGACGGCGCGGACGTGCCGCTCGGCGTCGACCCGGACCGCGCCCGGCACGACCAGGGTGTCGACCCGCCGGCCGGCCAGGTCGTCGAACGTGGCGTCGGGCAGCACGCGGACGCCCGCCGACGTGGTCACGGGGTCGGTGGTCTCCGCGGCGAGCACCACCTCGTAGCCGGTCGGGCCGTCGAGCTCGCGCGCCAGCAGCGCGAAGACCTCGGCCGGTCCGGTGACGTCGAGCAGGTCGACACCGTCGAAGAGGGTGACCACGACGAGCCGTTCGATCATGGGGATGTCCGAATCTGCGGGTTGCATGACATTGCGGACACCGTACGCCGGTTCGTAGCGTGGGGAGCGTGCCGCCACCTCGGCGCCCGATCCCTCGACCTCCTGCGGAAGGACACCATGACCAGCACCACCCTGCGCGAGCTCAGCGGCGCCGACCCGACCCCTGCGGACCTCGCCGAGGCGACCGTGATCCTGGTCGACTACCAGAACACCTACACGCGCGGCGTCATGGAGCTGGACGGCTGGGCGCCGGCCCTCGACGCCGCCGCGGACCTGCTGGCCCGCGCCCGCGCGGCGGGTGCCACGGTGATCCACGTGCAGCACGACGGCGGCGCCGGCTCGCCGTACGACCTCGCCACCGACCTGGGCCAGATCCACCCGCGGGTCGCGCCCGCGCCCGGCGAGGCCGTGGTGACGAAGACCGCCCCGGACTCGTTCCGCGGCACCGGGCTCGGCGACCTGGTGGACGCGGCCGGCCATGTCGACGTCGTGGTGGTGGGCTTCATGACGCACATGTGCGTCGCGTTCACGTCCCAGGGAGCGGCCCTGCGGGGCAACCGGCCCACCGTGGTCGCGGAGGCGTGCGCCACCCGGTCGCTCGCCAGCGCCGTCGCGCCGGTGCCCGCGGAACAGCTCCACCGGGCCGCGCTCGCGACGGTCGCCGACGCGTACGGCGTCGTCGTGGCGACCGCCGACGACCTCACCGGCCAGGCCGCGGCCGCCTGACGCGAGCCGGTCAGACGAGCACCTCGCCGTCGCGGGCGACCACCCGACCGCCCGCGACGACGAGCGCCCGGGCCGGCGCGCGCACCACGGCGTCGGGCACGTTCTCGGCGTCGACGAGCACCACGTCGGCCGGCGCGCCCGCCACGAGGTCGTGGACCTCGCGGCCCACGAACCGGGCGGCGTCCGCGGACGCGACGCGGGCGGCGGTGACGAGCTCCTCGTCGTACCGCAGGCCCGACAGCCGGGCGAGCTGCGTGGTCAGCGCGAGCAGGTCGCCTGTGCCGTACGGGGACCACAGGTCGCGGATGCCGTCGGTGCCCAGGCCGACGGGGACACCGGCCTCGCGCAGCGCCAGCAGCGGCAGGGGAGCGGCGCCGATCGGCGCCACCGTGGTCATGGTGATCCCGGCCTCGGCCATGGCCGCGACCAGGTCGGCCTGGCGCGACCCGGCGAGCTGTCCGACGGCGAAGCCGTGCGCCACGTTGACCCTGCCCTGCAGCCCGGCCCGCAGGGTGCGGTCGATCATCAGCTCGATCTGGAACGCGCCGAGCTCGCCCCCGTCGTGCAGATGCACGTCGACGCCGACGCCGCGCTCCTCGGCGATCGCGAACAGCCCGTCGAGCTGCCCCACCGGGTCGCGGTCGATCGACGCGGGGTCGAGGCCGCCGACGTGCTCGGCGCCCGCGGCCGCCGCCCGGTCCAGCAGCTCCAGGACCCCGGGGCGCCGCAGCACGCCGTCCTGCGGGAACGCGACGATCTCCGCGTGCACGGCGCCGCCGAGCGCCGCGACCGCCTCGCGCACCACCTCGATGCCGCGCAGGCCGACGCCGAGGTCGACGTCCACGTGCGTGCGCACCGCCGTCGTGCCCGTGCGGACCGACTCGCGCAGCACCGCCAGCGTGACGTCCACGCCGGGGATGCCGAGCTCGTCGCGGTGCGCGCGCTCGTGCGCGATGCGCGCCCGGACGCCCGGCTCGCCGCCGTAGCTCACCCACGGCTTGCCCCACCACGACTTGTCGACGTGCGCGTGCGCGTTGACCAGCCCGGGCAGGGCCAGCAGGCCGCGACCGTCGACCTCCCCGTCCATCGCGCCCTCGGCGGGCGCCGCGGTCGCGTCGTGCGGCACGACGGCGGTGATCGCGCCGTCCGCCACGTGCAGGTCGGCGGCGTCGCCGCCCCAGGGGCGCACGTTGCGGATCACGGTGACGTCGGGGCTGCTGGTCATGGGCGGTCCTCCTCGAAGGGGACGACCGCCTGCGGTCGTCCGGGGATGGTGATCTCGTAGCTCTCGTCGGCGCCGTCGAGCGCCGCCGCGAGCGGGACGACGGTCGCGCCGTCCCAGGCCTCCTGCTGGGTGTAGCCGCCGGCGAGCACGCCGTACGCCTCCCCGTCGGGTCCGCGCCACACGGTGACCGTCTCGTGCCGGCGGTCGGTCGGGAGCACGACGTCGGCGCCGTCCGGCCCGACCACCTCGATGCTCGGGCCCGACCCGGCGTTGCCGAACGGGCCGTTGCCGGCGATCACGAGGGTGCCGTCGTCGGCGCGGGCCACGCCGTGCTGGTGGGAGTCGGCGGTCAGGTCGGTGGTCGTGACGTCGCCGGTGCCGGGGTCGACGCGCGCCAGGGCCCGGCCCTGGTAGGGCAGCAGCAGGTCGCCGTCGTCGTCGAGGACGGCGTAGTGCGGCTTCTCGAACGACGCGAGGCCGCCCTCGCGGCCGAACGGCGCCACCTCGATCGCGCGGGCGCGCTCGCGCTCCGGGTCGACGACCGTGACGGTGAACCCGTCGTGGTCGACCGTGTACACCTCGTCGCCGTCGTCGCGCACGAGGACGTCGAACGGGCGCAGGCCCACCGGCACGGAGGAGACGACCTCGCCCGTGTCGGCGTCGAGCGTCTCGAGGAACGCCGCGTCCCCCGTGCTCACCGCGACGTGCACGCGCTCGCCGTCGGGGGACACCGCCAGCCCGAGGCCGCCGCGACGGTATTCGCCGTAGGCGAGGCGCGTGGTCGCGTGCTCGTACGCGAACAGGTCCGTGCGCTCGCGGGTGTCGAGGTCCACGACCGCGACCCCCTCGGCGGTGGAGACGAAGGCGCGGCGGGAGCCCTCGTCCACGGCGACGCCCCACGGCGCGGTGCCGACGGTGATCTCGTCGACGACGGCGCTGCTCCGGCGGACGGCCGGGTCGACCACCGCGAGCGTGTCGCGCTCGGCCTGCGTGGCCAGCAGCAGCTGGGTTGGGGCGGCCTCGGCCGACGGCGTTGGCGCGGCCGACGTGCCCGGGCTCTGTGTCGGGCTCTGTGTCGGGCCCTGTGGCGGGGTCTGTGGCGGGCCCGGCGTCGTCGTGCCCGCGGGCGGCTGCGGAGCCGCGCAGGCGCCGAGGGCGAGCAGGGTGGTGGCGACCGCGAGGGCCCCTGCGGCACGGGCCGGGCGGCGCGTGCGGCGGGCGGGGGTCACGATCAGATGGTATGCCATATTCTCCTCCGGCTGGCTGGCAGGATGTGCGCATGTCCTCCGAGCTCTCGGCCCCCTTCGAGCCCGAGTCCGTGCGGGTGGCGCGCGTCGTCCGCGAGCAGATCGTGGAGGGGTCCCGGGAGCCCGGCAGCCGGCTGGTCGAGCGCGACCTGGCCGCCGAGCTGGGCGTGAGCCGCATCCCCGTGCGGGACGCGCTGCGCACGCTCGTCGCGGAGGGGCTGGTCACGCCGCGGCCGCGCACGTGGGCGGTGGTCCGCGAGTTCAGCGACGCCGACGTGGACCACCTGCACGAGGTGCGGGAGGCCACGGACCCGCTGCACTTCCGGCTCGCGGCGACGCGCCGGTCGGTGGAGCAGCTCGCCGGCCTGACCGAGGCGTGGCAGCGGGAGGACGCCGCCGCCCGCGCGGGCGACGGCCCCACGGCCCGGCGCGCCGGGGCCGACTTCCACGAGCGCGTCGTCGTGGCCGCCGGGAACCCGGTGCTCGTCGAGCTGCACCTCGTGATCGCCAGCCGGGTGCGCTGGCTGCTCGGGCAGCACCTCGACCTGCAGGCGATCGCCGACGAGCACCGCGAGCTCCTCGACGCCGTCCGGGACGGCGACGGCGAGACCGCGGCCCGGCTGGCGCGCGAGCACCTCGCCACCAGCCGCGCCGCGACCCAGGAGCGCCGGGCCTGACGCCGTCGGTGTCGTGGTCGGCCTCGTCGTCGGTGTCGTCGTCGGCGCCGTGGGCGAGGTCGGGGGTGAGGTCATCGGCCCAGGCTCGTCGGCCGCGTCGCGCCGCCGCATCGGGCGTCCGGGGCGCGGGGGATCGTCCGAACGGATGAGGTGCGGACGCGTCGTGCGCGGCTAGCGTGGTCGTCCGTGCCCGGATCCCTCACCCGCGGGGTGCACCTCGCCTTCGCCGCGCTCGTCGTGACGTCGGCGGCGCGCTACCTCACCAACCACGGCCTCGACGGCCAGTGGTGGCTCGTGGTCGCGCTGCTGCTGGCGGTCGCCGTCGCGTACGCGGGCCTCGTGCTGCTCGCCCGCCGGTCCGGCGGGGCCGGGCCGGGCGCCGTCGTCCACGGCGTGCTGGCCGTGCTGCTCGTGGCGTGGTCCGCGCTGGTGCTGGTCGCTCCGAGCTTCGCGTGGTCGGCGATCCCCTTGTTCTTCGTGTGCCGCAGCCTCGTGCCGGTGCCCGCGGCGCACGTCCTCGTCGGCGCGGTCGCGGTCGTCACGGGCGTGGCGCTCTTCGACCTGTCCGGCCGCAGCGACTGGGCGGCCGCCGTGGCTCCGCTCGTCGTGGCGGTGCTGCTCAGCCTCGCCTACGACGCGATCGTGCGGCAGGCGGGCGAGCGCGTGCGGCTCCAGCACGAGGTCGCCGTCCTGGCCGAGCGCGAGCGCGTGGCGCGGGAGATCCACGACACCGTGGCCCAGTCGCTGTCGTCGGCGGTGCTGCGCCTCGAGGCCGCCGACCAGCGCTGGGACGCCGACCCCGACGCCGCGCGCGACGACGCCCGGCAGGCCGCCGTCGCCGTGCGCGCCAGCCTCGGCCAGACGCGCGACCTCGTGCACGACCTCGTCGACCCGTCCCCGGCGACCGGCGGGGTCGCGCCCGCCGACGTGGAGGCGGCGGTCCGGACCGCGGCCCGGCGGCACGTCCCCGACGCCGAGCTCACGGTGGTCGGTGACCGCGTGCCGGTGGGGCCGGAGGTCGCGCACGCGCTCGCGCGGATCGCCCAGAGCGCGGTCGCGAACGTGCACCGGCACGCCGGCCCCGCGCGGCTCGGGCTCACCCTCACCTACCTGCCCGACGCCGTCGCGCTCGACGTGTTCGACGACGGTCGCGGCTTCGACGTCGCCGCGGTGAGCTCCCGCGCCGCCGGGCCGGACGGCGGGTTCGGGCTGCGCGCCATGCGCCAGCGGGTGGAGCAGCTCGGTGGCACGATCACGGTGGAGAGCGCGCCGGGCGAGGGGACCGTCGTCGGGGTGCAGCTGCCCGTCGCGGGAGGGCTGCCGGCGACCGGACCGGACGACCAGGAGGACGCATGAGCGACCCGATCACCGTGCTGCTCGTGGACGACCACCACGTGGTGCGCGCCGGGCTGCGCGCCCTGCTCGACTCGCAGCCGGACCTCACCGTCGTGGGCGAGGCGGGCACGGCCGACGAGGCCCTCGACGCCGTGGCACGGCTCGCGCCCGCGCTCGTCGTCATGGACCTCGAGCTCGGCGCGGCGGAGGACGGCGTGGCAGCCACCCGCCGCATCAGGGCCGCCCACCCCGACGTCCCGGTGCTCGTGTTCAGCGCCTACGACACCGACGCCGACGTGGTGCGCGTCGTCGACGCCGGCGCCATCGGCTACGTGCTCAAGGACGCCCCGCCCGCCGAGATCTTCGCCGCCGTGCGCGGCGCCGTCGTCGGGCGCAGCGTGCTCTCCCCGCCCGTCGCGTCCCGGCTGATGCAGCAGGCGCAGAACCCCGGCAGCGCGCTCACCCCGCGGGAGGCGGAGCTGCTCACGCTGCTCGCCCAGGGGCTGAGCAACCGCGAGCTCGGCCGCCGGCTGTTCATCTCCGAGGCGACCGTCAAGACCCACCTCGCGCACGTGTACGCCAAGCTCGGCGTCGAGTCGCGGGCAGCCGCCGTCGCGCACGCGCTGCGGGGACAGACGGTGCGCTGACGAGTCAGCTCTCGACGCCGACCTGGTCCGGGCGCTTGTCGTCGCGCCACCCGCGCCACACCGAGTGCCGCAGCCGCGGACCCTCGTCGTCCGCGCCGTCGGTCGCGCCGAGGTCGGCGGGGTCGCTCGTCCAGTCGCCGTACGTCACCTCGGCCACCCGCTCGGGCGCGGCCCACCGCGCGTGCACCGCCTCGGTGCGGGGCACGCCGTCGAGCGGCGCGTCGTCCACGGGCCGCAGGCGCCGGACCACCTCGCGCCGCTCCGCCTCCTTGAACCCCGTGCCGACCTTGCCCACGTAGCGCAGCACGCCGCCGTCGTCCGGCACCGCCAGCAGCAGCGACCCGGCCACCCGCGCGTCCTCCCGACCCGTCCCGGCATGCAGCGGGCGCCAGCCCACGACCACCACCTCCTGGGTGCGGGCGTGCTTGATCTTGAGCCAGTCGCGCGAGCGGCGGCCCGGCGTGTACGACGACCGGCGCCGCTTGGCCACCACCCCCTCGAGCCGCATGAGACGGCTGGTCTCCAGCGCCTCGTCGAGCGTGCCGTCCAGGGCGTCGGGCACGTGCACCGGGCGGCGCGGCGTCACGACCCGCGCCAGCTCCGCGCGGCGCTCGGTGTACGGCCGGTCGGTCACCGCGCGCCCGCCCACGACCAGCACGTCGAACAGCACCAGGTCGACCCCGACCGCGCGGCGCGCCTTCTCGACGTCGCGCGGCCGGGAGAGGCCCGCCCGCTGCTGGAGGCGGCGGAACGAAGGGCGCCCGTCCGCGTCGAGGGCGACGATCTCGCCGTCCAGCGCCAGCGGCAGGTCGTCGTGCGCGACCATCTCCGCGACCGCCCGCAGCTCCGGGAACGTCACCGTGAGGTCCTGCCCCGAGCGGGACGTGAGCCGCACGGCGCGCTCGTCGTCGCCGTCCGTGCCGCCATGCAGCACCTCGACCACCGCGCGGAAGCCGTCCCACTTGACCTCGAACGCCCAGTCGTCCGGGTCCAGCCGCGCGAGCTCGCCCGGTGGCGCCGTCGTCGCGAGCATCGGGCGCGGCGTCTCGGGCGGCGCGTGGTCGTCAGGCGCGCGGCCGGGGGCCGGCGACCGTCCCGCGGGGGCGTCGTCCGCGTCACCGCCGTCGCCTCCACCGTCGTCCGCGCCGTCGTCCGCGCCGTCGTCCTCGTCCCCGGGCTGTGCCTTCGTGCGGTGGATCAGCCACGAGTTCTGGTCGTCGCCGCCGCGCCCGCCGGTGCGGATGAGGGCGAGACGTCGTGAGCCGCGCCGCTCGCTGTGCAGGACGGCGATCACCTCGTCCTCGCGCCACTTCTCCAGGTCGTAGGTGCCGGCGTCCCAGATCGTCACCTCGCCGCCGCCGTACTCGCCCGCGGGGATGCTGCCCTCGAACGCGCCGTACTCGAGCGGGTGGTCCTCGGTCTGCACGGCCAGGTGGTTCTGCTTCGGGTCGGTGGGCTCACCCTTCGGCAGGGCCCAGCTCACCAGGACGCCCTCGTGCTCCAGCCGGAAGTCCCAGTGCAGGCGGCGCGCGTGGTGCTCCTGGACGACGAAGGTCGGCGCGCCGTCGCGGGGGTCCGGGCTCTCGGGGCCGAACGGCTCCGGGGTCTTCTCGGGGTCGCGCTTGGCGCGGTACGTCTCGAGCTTCTCGGCCGGCGTGCGCTCGAACGTCGCCATGCGCTCCGGCGTGGGCTCGAGCTGGGCCAGGTGCCCGGCCGCCAGGGGCTCCAGGAGGTCGCCGTCGCGCTCCAGGCGCTCGACCACCTCCGTGAAGGTGAGGTGGCGCAGGTCGGGGTCGTCGAGCTCGTCCCAGGTGCGCGGCGCGGCGACGGTCGGCTCGTCGCGGCCCCGCAGCGAGTACGGCGCGATGGTGGTCTTGGCGCCGTTGTTCTGCGACCAGTCGACGAGCACCTTGCCCGCGCGCAGCGACTTCTTCATGTCGCTGACGACGAGGTCCGGGTGCTCCGACTCCAGGTGGCGCGCGAGCTCGTGCGCCACCGCCGAGACGGCGTCCGCGGTGAGGGAGTCGTCGTGACCGACCAGCGCCGCGTACAGATGGATGCCCTTGGAGCCGCTGGTCACGGGCAGCGGGTCGAGGTCCATGCCGCGCAGGATGTCGCGCGCCAGCCGCGCGACCTCGGCGCACTCGGCCAGGCCCGCGCCCGGCCCCGGGTCGAGGTCGAGGACCAGGCGGTCCGGGGGCATCGGCGTGCCCGTGCGGCCGAACCGCCACTGCGGCACGTGGATCTCGAGGGTGGCCGTCTGACCCAGCCACGTCAGCGTGGCGAGGTCGTTGACCAGCACGTAGTCGTTGGTCGACGTGCGGTGCTTGATCGAGCGCCGCGGCACCCACGACGGCGTCGACGCGTCCAGGTTCTTCTGGAAGAACATCTGCCCGGCGACGCCGTCCGGCCACCGCTTGCGCGTCGCGGGGCGGTACGCCGCGTGCCGCAGCAGCGCCGGTGCCACCTGGGCGAGGTACTGCAGCACCTCGCCCTTCGTCGTCCCCGTGGCCGGGTAGTACACCTTGTCCAGGTTCGTCAGCTGCAGGCGGCGGTCGTCGACCGTGACGGTCTGCGGCTTGCTCGACGACGCGCGTGCCATGCGGACATCGTCGCGCGAGGGGTCGATGCGCGCGCCTCGGGCGGGGACGCCGACCATCAGGAGGCGCCAGGGCGACCGCCGGGTCACGCGGGGGCGAGGAACTCCCGCAGGGCGGCGGCCACCTCGCCGGGAGCCTCCTCGGCCTGGTGGTGGCCGGACCGGATGAGGCGGTGCCGCAGCGGCCGGTCGAGCCACGGCTCCCAGATGGCGGCGGGGTCGCCGTGGATGTCCAGGTCGTCCTCGGTCGACTCGAGCAGGAGCGTCGGGCATCCCACCCGTCGCCCCGCCGCGCGGTCGTCCTCGTCGTGGCGTCGGTCGATGCCGAGCCCCGCGCGATAGTCCTCGCACATCCCGTGCACGACGGCGGGGTCCCGCAGCGCGTCCCACACGTCGGCATGGTTCCCGGGCCCGATGACCTCCGGCGGTGGCGTGCGGTACCAGGCGTCGGGGTCGGCGTCGATGACGCGCTCGGCGGGCTTCTCGTCCTGGGCGAGGAACCACCAGTGCCACCAGGCGCGGGCGAACCGCGCGTCCGTCCGCTCCAGGTGCTCGACGACGGGCAGCCCGTCCATGACGACGAGGTGCGTGACCCGCTGCGGGTGGTCCATGGCGGTGCGGAAGGCGACCAGCGACCCGCGGTCGTGGCCCACCACGGCGAAGCTGTCGTGGCCCAGGGCGGACATCAGGTCGACGACGTCCCGGGCCATCGCCCGCTTGCTGGACTGCGCGTGGTCGGGCGCGTCGGGCGGCAGGGTCGACCTCCCGTAGCCGCGGAGGTCGGGGCAGACCACGGTGTGCTGCTGCGTGAGCAGAGGCGCGACGGCGTGCCACGTCGTGTGGGTCCGGGGGTGCCCGTGCAGCAGCACCACCGGCGTTCCCGTGCCGCCGTGCCGCACCCGCACCGTCACCTCGGGAAGGTCCACCCTGTCCAGCCGGAAGCCGTCGAACATGGGGCGACACTAGCGACGTGCCCCGGTGGTCGCCTCACGCCGGGGGACGGGCGGCACGCACCCTCCTGCCCGGCGGACGCGGGCCGTCCCGGTCTGCCACGATGTCCGGCATGGACGCCCCGCCCGTCGGGGCACCCCGCGCACCGGGAACGGCGCTGACGTCCCACGAGCGCGCGCTCCTGGAGCGGGTCTGCGCGGGGTCGTGGCGCGGTGCCGCGGAGGCCAGGGCGCAGCTCGCGCACGCGCGGTGGGGCGGCAAGGACCACGAGGGCGACGCGTGCTTCCTCCTCGACGTCCCGGCCGTGCCAGGTCTGCCGAGGATCCCTCCGCACGACGGCGGCCCGATCGCCTCTCTCGAGGTGCTCGACGGGGACGACGGTCTCGGTGTCCTCGGGCTCTGGGTGGAGGACGGCAGGCTCTACTCGCTCGACTACAGCACGTTCGGCGACGACACCGTCGAGGTGCTCCCCGACGTCCGTCTGGTCCGCGGCGACGCATGACGATCCAGGGGCGTGAGGTCGGGGGCCGCGCGCCCAGCGATGCCGTCACCGCTCGTCCGGCCCGTCCTTGGGTCGTCGGTCCTCGCCTCCGCCGCGGATCGACCGCAGGGCGGAGAGATCCACGAACCGTGGCAGGGTTCTCCGCGTGACCGACGCGTACCTGTCCTCCCTGTTCTCCCTCGACGGCCGGACCGCTCTGGTGACCGGCGGCAGCTCCGGCATCGGGCGTGCGATCGCGGGCGCGCTCGCCCGGGCCGGAGCGCGCGTCGTCGTCCTGGCCCGGCGGGAGGCGGAGCTGGACGACACGGTCGCGGAGCTGCGGGCGCACGGCTGCACCGTCGACCGCGTCAGCGCGGACCTGAGCACCCGGGCCGGCGTGCGGGCGGCGGCCGAGGAGGCGGCCGCCGTCTTCGGCGAGCCGGACGTCGTGGTCAGCTCCGCGGGCATCAACCTGCGGCCGCCGCTGGGGGAGACGGACGACGCCACCTGGGACGCGACCATGGCCGTCAACCTCGAGGCGCCCTACCTGCTGGGGCAGCGCTTCGGGCCCGGCATGGCGGAGCGCGGGTTCGGCCGGCTGATCCACGTGTCCTCCCAGCAGGCGCACCGTGCCTTCGTGCAGTCCGGCGTCTACGGGGTGTCCAAGGGCGGCCTGGAGTCGCTGGCCCGCTCGCAGGCCGAGGCCTGGTCGTCCCGGGGCGTCACCGCCAACACGCTGGTGCCCGGCTTCGTCCTCACGCCGCTGAACGCCCGGCTGCAGTCCGATCCGGCGCGGGTCGAGGCGCTCGCGGCCCGCACGATGGTGGGCCGCAACGGGCTGCCCGACGACTTCGCCGGCGCCGCCGTCTTCCTCGCCGGCCCGGCGTCCGGCTATGTGACCGGACAGTCACTGTTCGTGGACGGCGGATTCTCCGCTCACTAACCCCATGGGGGTATGGTGCTGCGCATGACCGACGACACCACGACCGACCTCCGCCGCCCCGCGACCCTCACGATGTACGGGGCCACGTGGTGCGGCGACTGCCGCCGCGCCAAGCGCGTGCTCGACACCCGCGGCGTCGAGTACGTGAACGTGGACCTCGTCGCCGACCCCACGCGGGCCGACGACGCCGAGGCGATCAGCGGCCGCAAGAACATCCCCGTGGTCGTCTTCCCCGACGGCGAGTTCTTCGTCGAGCCCACGGACGCCGAGCTCTCCGCGAAGCTGGACGCGGTCGGCCTCTGAGGCCACCGGCCCCGGGCCGCGCGTGCGCCGCCCGGGGCCGTCACTCCCAGCGGAACCACGCGGCCGCCGCGCCGCCCGCGACGACGGTGGTCGCCCCCAACCCGACGAGGGCGGACCCCGGCAACGCGACGCCGGCCCACGCCGCGCCGAGCGCGTCGACGGAGGCGCCGAAGGGGAGCCAGCCGCCCAGCGTGGCGAGCGCGTCGGGCAGGTTCTCCCGCGACCCGAACATCCCGCCGAGCGCCGCGAGGCCGAAGAACGCGACGAGGCCGATCGCCACTGCGGAACCCGGCGTCGGCGCGACGGCGGCCACGAACATCCCGACCGCGTACATCGCGGCGATCGCCAGCGCCAGCACGCCCGCCGCCACCCACGGGTCGGCCGGCGGCGAGGCGCCCAGCCACACGAACGCGACGCCGAGGGCGATGGCGATGCCCAGCAGGATCTGCACCACCCCGACGAAGGCCTGCGCGCCGAGCACCATCGTCGGGGACGCCGGGGTGACGCCGAGGCGCTTGAGGATCCCGGAGCGGCGGTAGTAGGCGAGGAAGCTCGGCATGTTGATCACGCCGACCGTCGCGACCACCATCGTCAGCGTCAGCGGGATCACGTAGACGTCCAGCGGCGTGCGCCCGCCCGTCCCGGGGACGACCTGGTCCAGGCCCGGCGCCAGCCCGTTCATCACGAGGATGAGCAACGGCATCCCGAGCGGGATCACGAGCCCGGCCGTGTCGCGGGCCACCATCCGAGCCTCGGCGACCGTGAGCCCGAGCCACGCCTCCGCACCGGGCCGCACCGGGCGCGGGGGAGCGCCCGGCTCGGGCAGCTCCAGCACGCGGGGGGTGGTGGGATGGCGGGCGGTGGTCATGATGCCTCCAGGGGGCTTCCGGTGAGGGCGAGGAACGCGTCGTCGAGGGTGGGGCGGCGCAGCTGCGTCTCGGTCGCGACGACGCCCGCGGCGGCGAGCGCTGCGCCCACCGCGTGCAGCAGGTCGCCGCGGGACGGGTCGTCCGCCGCCGTCGTCCCCGCCGCCGCGGCGCCCGCGACGACGAGCCGCGGGCCGGTCGCGTCGACGTGCTCGACGACGGGCAGCCGGGTCAGGAGGTCGGCGGCGCCGGGGTCGTCGGTGCGCAGGATGACGGTGGGCCGCAGGCCGGCCAGGTCGATCAGCTCGGCGGCGGTGCCGCGCGCGACGACACGGCCGGCGTCGAGGATCGTCACGTGGTCGCACAGCCGCTCCACCTCCTCCATGAGGTGGCTGACGAGCAGGACGGTGACGCCGTCGGCCCGCAGGTCCTCGACCAGCGACCACATGCTGCGCCGCGCCTCGGGGTCCAGGCCGGTGGTGAGCTCGTCGAGGATGACGGCCCGCGGCGCGCCCACGAGGGCCAGCGCGACCGAGACCCGCTGCTGCTGCCCGCCCGACAGCTTCTCGAAGCGGACGTCGCGCGAGGCGCCCAGGCCGACGCGCTCGACGAGAAGGTCGGGGTCCAGGCCGCGCGGGTAGAAGGACCGGTACAGGCGCACGAGCTCGAGGACCGTCAGCGCGCCGTGGAGGTACGCGCCCTGCAGCTGGACGCCGAGCACGCCGCGCACCCGGCCGCGGTCCGCGCGCGGGTCGAGCCCGAGCACCCGCACCCGCCCGGAGTCCGGGGACCGGGCGCCGGCCAGGAGCTCCACGGTGGTGGACTTGCCGGCGCCGTTGCGGCCGAGCACGCCGGCCACCTCGCCCGGTCCCACGGAGAGGCTCACGTCGTCGAGGGCGACCACCGGTGGGCGGCCGCGGCCCCGGGTGCGGTAGGTCTTGCGCAGGTGCTGCGCCACGAGTGCGGTCATGGCGGCGACGCTACGGACGCGGCCGGCGCCGTCGCGCGTGCCGCCGGTCACGACCTGCGCCCATGACTTCCGGCACTCCTCGTCGTCCGGGCTCGCCGGATAGCGTGGGGACCGTGCGCCGGCTGGGACCCGAGGAGACGTCCGGGCTGACGATCCTCGTCGTCTGCCTGGCGGTCGTCGTGCCCGTGCCCTTCGTGGCGGAGCCGGACCGGATGCTCGTGCCGCTCGCCGTCTGGGTGCTGCTGGCGCTCGCGTGGCTCGCCGCGACGGTCGTCGTCGTCCTGCGGCCGCCCCGCACCCGCGCCGCCTACGCCGGTCTCGCGGCCCAGGCGCTGCTGACCGCGGCCCTCGTGATCACGGTGCCCGGGATCGGCTGGCTGCCGATCCTGCTGGTCTTCGGCGCCGCGCTGAGCACGTACGTCGGTCCGACGCGCGTGGTCGTCGCCGTGATCGTGGCGAACACGCTGGCCCTGCTCGTCGCCTTCCTGCTCGCCCCGGGGGACGCGCGGCCCTTCGAGGTCGTGCTCTCGCTCGGCCTCTACCTCCTGCTCCAGGTGGCCAGCGCGGCGGTGAGCGTGGCGCTGCAGCGCGAGCAACGGATGCGCACCGAGCTGACCGTCGCCCACGCGGAGCTCGCCGCGGCGATGGTGCTGGGCGAGGAGGCGACCCGCGCGTCCGAGCGCCTGCGCATCTCCCGCGAGCTGCACGACCTCATCGGGCACCAGCTCACGGTGCTGACGCTGGAGCTCGAGTCCGCGGCGCACCTGCCGCCCGAGCGCGCGGCGGAGCACGTGGAGCGGGCCCGCACCGTGGCGCGCGAGCTCCTCGGCGACGTCCGCGCCACGGTGGGCGAGCTGCGCCGCCGCGCGCCGGACCTGCGCGAGGCTCTCGCCGCCGTCGCCTCCGCCGTGCCGTCCCCGCGGGTCGAGGTCGACGTCGCCGAGGACGTCGTCGCGGACGAGGAGCAGACGGCGGCCCTGGTCCGCGTCACCCAGGAGGTCGTGACCAACGCCGTGCGGCACGCGGAGATGGCGACGGTGCTGCGGATCGAGGTCGCGGCGGACGACGACGGCGCCCTCACCCTCGTCGCCCGCGACGACGGCCTCGGCTCGGAGCCGGTCCGGATCGGGCACGGGCTCGCGGGCATCGTCGAACGGGCCGAGGCCCTGGGCGGGGGCGCGACGTTCGACGCGTCGGCGGGGTTCACGGTGCGGGCACGCCTCGCCGCGCGGGCGGCGTCGTGACGGCGGGCCCCGCGCCCGGGGGGCCGCGCGACCGCGTGCGCCTCGTGCTCGCCGACGACCAGACGCTCGTGCGGCACGGCATCCGCAGCCTGCTGGAGATCGCGGGCGGCATCGACGTGGTCGCGGAGGCCGAGGACGGCGCGACGGCGGTCGACGCGGTCCGGGAGCACGAGCCCGACGTGCTGCTGCTCGACCTGCGGATGCCCGGCCGCGACGGGATCTGGGCGCTGGAGACGCTGCGCGCCGCCGGGCCGGAGGTCGCGGTCCTCGTCCTGACGACGTTCGACGACGACGCCCTCGTGCTGCGTGCGCTGCAGGCGGGGGCGCGGGGCTACCTGCTCAAGGACGTGACGCTGGAGCAGCTCGCGGACGCGGTGCGGACCCTGGCCGCGGGCGACACCCTGGTGCAGCCCGCGGTGACGGCGCGCCTGCTGCGGGCGGTCCGCTCCGGGCCCGCGCCGGCCGACGTCGCGCCGGCGGAGCTCACCGGGCGGGAGCGGGAGGTGCTGCGCCTCATGGCCCAGGGGTGGTCGAACCGCGAGATCGCGGACGCCCTCTACCTCGCGGAAGGCACCGTGAAGAACCACGTGTCCAACGTGCTGCTCAAGCTCGGCGCCAAGGACCGCACCCGGGCGGTGCTCCTGGCGCTGCAGGGCGGCCTGCTCGCCTGAGGGTTTCCTCGCCGGACGGGTCGTGGCCGATACTCGACACCGTGGAGATCCCCGTCGTCTGGTCCGTCGTCCTGCTCGTCGCCGCCCTGTGGAACCTGGCGGTGTGGCCCTCGTTCTGGCGCCGCGTGACCAAGGACCCCCGCGCCCGCGACGACGCCGGTCGCCCTACCCGGTTCTTCACCGTGCACGCCGTGCTGGTGGGCGTCTCGATGCTGCTCGCCCTGCTGGTGGGCGTCGTGGGCGTGCTCGGCCTCGTCGGCTGACGCCCCGGCCGGTCGGACCGGCCCGTCAGCCGGCGTCGTACCGCTCGACCAGGTGCTCGCGCCCGGCCGGCGGCTCGGACGGCTCGGGCCAGATGTCGGTGACGCGCCGGACCAGGCCGTCGTCGGAGACGTCGAGCCAGACGTTCGCGATCATCCGCTCGTCGCCCACGCGCGCGTCGAGCCACAGGGCGGCCCGGGCGCCGTCCGCGACCACGTGCCGCACGGTCAGGTGCCAGTCGCCGGGGTACTCCTGGTTGAAACGGAGGTACGCGTCGCGGCCGCGGATCCGCTCGCGGCTCTGCGGCATCTCGTAGACGACGTCGGGGTCGAGGAGTGCGCCGAAGGCGGCCCAGTCGCGGCGCTCCAGCGTCGCGGCGTAGGCGTGCGCGACCTCGCGCGTCGTGGCGGTGTCCATGGCGAGACCGTAGGCGCGGCGTCCGACATCCGCCCGGCCGGCGCCGGCGCACGCTGGCGGGGTCCGGCGGCTCGCGTGACGATGGTCGCATGAGGGCGATCTGGAAGGGCGCTGTGACCTTCGGCCTGGTCAACGTGCCGGTCAAGCTGTACAGCGCGACCGAGGACCACGACGTGCCGCTGCACCAGGTGCACGACGAGGACGGAGGGCGCATCCGCTACCGGCGGGTGTGCGAGCTGGACGGCGAGGAGGTGCCGTACCAGCACATCGACCGCGCCTACGACGACGGCGAGCGGACCGTGGTGCTCACGAAGGACGACTTCGCGGCGCTGCCGGCGGAGGCGAACCGGGAGATCGAGGTCGTCGAGTTCGTGCCGAGCGACCAGATCGACCCGATCATGCTCGACCGCACCTACTACCTCGAGCCGGACTCCAAGAGCCCGAAGGCGTACGTGCTGCTGCGCCGGACGCTCGAGGAGACGGACCGCACGGCGATCGTGAAGTTCGCGCTGCGCCAGCGCACCCGGCTGGCGGCGATGCGCGTGCGCGACGAGGTGCTGGTGATGCAGACCCTGCTGTGGGCGGACGAGGTGCGCGAGGCCGCGTTCCCCTCGCTCGACGGGTCCGTGACGGTGTCCGACAAGGAGCTGGCGATGTCCGGCCAGCTCGTCGCGAGCTACGAGGCCGACTTCGCGCCCGAGGAGTACGAGGACGAGTACCAGGTGCAGCTGCGCCAGCTCATCGACGCCAAGATCGAGCAGGGCGACGCGCTCGACACCTCCGAGACGTTCGGCGAGCAGCCCGAGAAGGAGGACGCGGACGTCATCGACCTCATGGAGGCGCTGCGCCGGAGCGTCTCGGGCTCGAAGGGCGGGTCGAAGGGCGGGTCGAAGGGCGAGGCGGAGGAGAAGGCCCCCGCGAAGAAGAAGGCCCCGGCGACGAAGCCTGCGGCGAAGAAGGCGCCCGCGAAGAAGGCGCCCGCGAAGAAGGCCCCGGCCAAGAAGGCGCCCGCGAAGAAGACGCCCACGACGAAGACGGCGGAGCGCAAGACGGGCTGAGCCCGCCCCGTCACGCCGGGGCGCCCCCGGCGGGGGCGCGGGCGGCGGCGATCTCGCGCACGAGCGTCAGCAGCTCGTCGATCTCGTGGTCGTCCGGGCCGGTCGCGCCGACGGAGGCGAGGGTGTAGAGGCCCTCGCCCATGAGGGAGACGGCCCGCGCGAGCACGGGGTCGCCCAGCTCGTCCTGGACGGCGGCCGTCCAGGCGGTCTGCGCGTCGTCGAGGACGGCGCGGGCGCGCGGGGAGGCGCCCTGCGCGACCCGGGACGCGGCGAGGTACACGACCTCGAACTCGCCGCCGATGACGGTCGAGGTGCGCAGCAGGTAGTCGGTCGCGCCCTCGGGGGCGGTGCGCATGGCGTCGACGTCGGCGGCGGTGAGGACGGCCAGGTGGTCGAGCAGCCCTTCGACGAGGGCGTCCTTGGAGGGGAAGTGGTAGAGCAGTCCGCCCTTGGACACGCCGGCCCGCTCGGCCACCGCGTCGAGCGTCGCGGCTCGCTCCCCGGACTCGACGAGGAGCTCGGCGAACGCGCGCAGGACCTTGGCTCGGGCGGCGGGGGCGGGAGGCATGTCGACAGCCTAGTGGCGAGGTGTTACTGTACCGGCTGGACGGTGCGGAAGTTCGGCATCACCATGTCGCCCCGGCCGTCCGCAGCGTGTGAAAGGCACCTCAGGTTCATGGCTCAGACCCAGGTGACGACGCACCCCACTCCCTCGGCCACGAGCCGCCTCGCCCCCGCGCGCCCCGCCGGCGCCGGGCGTCGCTGGGCGGCCCTCGCCGTGCTGATGCTGCCGGTGCTGCTCGTCTCGATCGACAACACGGTCCTCAGCTTCGCCCTGCCGCAGATCTCGGAGGCCCTCGCCCCGGGCGGCACGCAGCTGCTGTGGATCGTCGACGTCTACCCGCTCGTGCTCGCCGGCCTCCTCGTGCCGATGGGCTCCGTCGCCGACCGCGTCGGCCGCCGCCGCCTGCTCCTGATCGGGGCCGTCGGCTTCGCCGTCGTGTCCGCCGTCGCGGCCTTCGCGCCGACCGCGGGCGCGCTGATCGCCGGCCGCGCGGGCCTCGGCTTCTTCGGTGCGATGCTCATGCCGTCCACGCTGTCGCTGCTGCGCAACGTGTTCACCGACCGCGACGAGCGTCGCCTCGCCATCGCGATCTGGGCCGCGGGCTTCGCGGCGGGCTCGGCCGTGGGACCGATCGTCGGCGGCCTGCTGCTCGAGCACTTCTGGTGGGGCTCCGTGTTCCTCCTCGCCGTGCCGGTGCTGGCCCTGCTGCTCGTGCTCGCGCCGGTCTTCGTGCCCGAGTCGCGCGACCCGGCGCCGGGCCCGGTCGACCCGGTCTCGATCGTCCTGGTCATGGCGGCGATGACCCCGGTCGTGTTCGGCATCAAGACGCTCGCCAAGGGCGCGCTGCCCTCCCTGGGCCTCGCGTCGATCGCGGTCGGGCTGCTCATGGGCGTGCTCTTCGTGCGCCGGCAGCTGCGCCGCCGGAACCCGATGCTCGACGTGCGCCTCTTCGCGGTGCCCGCCTTCACCGGCAGCGTGCTGGTAAACCTGCTGTCGGTGTTCTCGCTGGTCGGCTTCCTGTTCTTCGTGTCGCAGGACCTGCAGCTCGTCATCGGGCTCTCGCCCGTGCAGGCGGGGCTCGTGCTGCTGCCGGGCACCGTGGCGATGGTCGTCGCGGGCCTCGCCGTGGTGAAGGTCGTGCGCCGCGTGCGACCGTCGCACGTCGTCGCGGCCGGGCTGGCGCTGTCCGCCGTCGGCTACCTCGTCACGGCGCTCGTCGCCGGGCGCGGCGAGGCCGGCTGGCTCGGGCTCGCGTTCGTCGTCCTGGCGATCGGCGTGGGGTCGGCCGAGACCGTCTCCAACGACCTCATCGTCTCGACGGTGCCCGCAGCCAGGGCGGGCGCCGCCTCGGCGATCTCCGAGACCGCGTACGAGGTCGGCGCGGTGCTGGGCACCGCCGTCCTCGGCGGGATCCTCACCGGGTCGTACCACGCGAACGTCGTGGTGCCGTCGGGCGTGCCCGCCGCGGACGCGGCGTCGGCCGCCGAGACCCTCGGCGGCGCGACGAGCGTGGCGGCCGACCTGCCGGCCGGCCAGGCGCAGGCGCTGCTGGACTCCGCGCACGCGGCGTTCGGCAGCGGCGTCGTCGTGACGTCCGCGATCGGCTTCGTCGCGGTGCTCGTCGCCGCGGGGATCGCGCTGACGACGCTGCGCGCCGTGCGCTCCTGACGCCCGACGCCGTCCGTGAGGGCGGTGTCACACCCGCGACGGCGGCGCCCCCGGCGAGGAAGGTGGTCCCATCGCCCCCGTTCTTCGAGGGCGGAG